>JAUJLY010000397.1 GCA_030447145.1 Thermomicrobiales bacterium | reverse complement strand
TCACCCCGACCACGTTTTTTCTCACGATTATCGCGATCATCTCCTCCCTCCAGGTCTTTGACCTTGTGTACGTGATGACCCGTGTCGGCACGTCGAACCGCTTGCCGACAGTTGTCTACTACGTCTACGAAGAGGGGTTCCGCAACTTCCGCATGGGCTACGCGATCACGGTGGCCTGGGCACTGCTCGTCATCATCCTCATCTTCACGTTGCTGCAGTTCCGGCTGCAACGACGCTGGGTGCATTACGCATGAACAGGTCAAAATTCACTCATGCATTGACTCGAATTGGACTACACGTCCTTCTCCTGACGGTCGGGCTTTTCTTCATGTTCCCGTTCATCTGGTCAATCTCCACATCGCTCAAGCCACTAGGCGATTTGTTCGAGGTTAGGCCCAGTCTCATCCCCAGCGAAGTGCGCTGGGAGAATTACCGCGAGGTGTTCGAGACGGTGCCGTTTGTCCAGTTCTACTTCAACACGATCTTCGTGACGATCGCGCGTGCGCTAGGACAGGTATTCATCGCCTCAATGGCCGCGTTCGCATTTGCCCAGTTGCGGTTTCCGGGACGTGATCTTGTGTTCGTCGCCCTGCTGACAGGACTCATGGTGCCGGAACAAGTTCTGATGATTCCACGCTACGTCATCATGCGACAGCTGGGATGGCTGGATACTTACCAGGGCCTGATCATTCCCATGCTCTTCAGCGCCTTCGGCGTGTTCCTGCTCCGCCAGTTCTTTCTCGGGATTCCGAAGGATTTCCATGAGGCGGCCAAACTCGAGGGCGCGAATCCGCTCCAGATTTACTGGCAGATTTACCTTCCGCTGGCTCGGCCCGCTCTTGCCGCATTCGGGTTTCTCGTCGTGCTCTGGTCCTGGAACGAGTTTCTGTGGGCGCTGATCATTACGAACCGCACCGACATGCAGGTCCTTTCCGTCGGCATCGCGCTCTTCCAGGGCGAGCACTTTACGAACAACGCAATACTGCTGGCTGCCGCGAACTTGGCCACGTTTCCCTTGCTCATCATGTTTCTGTTTTTCCAGCGACAGCTGGTAGAAGGAATTACGCTCAGTGGACTCAAGTAGCCCTTGACCTGCAAATCGCGGCAATTGCCCGCAGGTGATTCGGCTCGCATGGAGAAGAAGACAACAACCTAAGACAACTATTCTCGTCCCGGTTGTCTGGTTTTCGACTACGCTCGGCGGTCCACCCTCGACATGGGCACACACAGATTGGAAAGCACACATGGTGCCAGGCAATGGTGAAATCACTCTCCCCGAGTATGCTCCTAGGCCGATGCTCACGGTCCCCGTCAACAAACCGATACGACCGCGCTTCGATGCCATCGATGCGCATAACCACCTCGGTGGGGGCGTATTTGGTGGAAGCGAATCCTTCCCTCGCTGGCCGGTGGACCAGCTCCTACATCTCATGGACGAGGTGGCAGTCAGGATGATCGTCGACCTCGATGGCGGCTGGGGTGACCGCTTGCACGAGGAGATCGCCCACTATCAGGAGCCGCATCCGGACCGCTTCGCCGTCTTTTCCGGCCTTGACTACGAGAATTTTGCCACCGATCCGAGCTTCGGGGAGACCGAAGCTCGCCGCTTGCGTGATTCGGTGGCCTCCGGCGCACGAGGATTGAAAGTCTGGAAAGTGCTTGGCCTGCGGCTGCGCGATCAGCAGGGTCGACTCATCCCCATCGACGACGAACGCCTCGATCCTCTCTGGGCAACGGCGGCGGAGCTGCGCGTCCCCGTGATGATCCATATTGCCGATCCCGTGGCCTTCTTCCAGCCGCTCGATCGTTTCAACGAACGGTGGGAGGAACTGAACCGGCATCCGGACTGGCACTTCTATCCGACCCGGCCGAAGGGGGATGGCACACATCCGGACTTCGCGTCGTTTGACGAGTTGATGGAGCAATTCGAAGGTCTGCTGACTCGGCACTCCGCAACCACGTTCATCGGCGCTCATGTCGGCTGCTATGCCGAAAACCTTGGCTGGGTCAGCCGGGTGATGGACAAGTGTCCGAACTTCTATGCGGACATCAGTGCCCGCATTCAGGAACTCGGCCGGCAACCATTCACAGCGCGCGATTTTATGATTCGACATCAGGACCGAGTCCTCTTTGGCACCGATGCAACGCCAGACGCTGAGGTGTACCGCATCTACTACCGATTCCTCGAAACGCGAGATGAGTACTTCAGTTCCAGCAACCGAGGAGAGGTACCGGGAAACGGCCGCTGGATGATTTACGGCGTTGATCTCCCTGACGACGTCCTGCGGAAGGTCTATTACGACAATGCCCACCACGTACTATCTGCGGCAGTCACAAGTGGAGTGAAATAGCCTCGAGCTTATCGACGTAACTGCTCGCTGAAAGATCGACACAGGGAGGAAGGAAGCGTATGGACGACCTGGGAACCAAGACGCGGCAGGAAATCTTGAGCCAGCCTGATGTATGGGATGCAGTTCTCAGCACCACCAGAGATTATGGCAGCGAGTTGCGCGAGGCTTGGGCAAGTGAGCAGTATGAGGTCATTGTCTTCACTGGCTGCGGGTCAACGTACTACCTCGCATTGTCGGCCGCTACGACCCTCGCGCAACTGACCGGTAAGGTCTGCCGGGCGGTGCCGGCCTCGGAGTT
>JAUJLY010000002.1 GCA_030447145.1 Thermomicrobiales bacterium | reverse complement strand
CGGCGGAAAATTGGTATCCCAAATGTTGTTGAGGGCCCACGAGTATATGGAAGCTCGGTGCGCTTCGTGATCGGGAATTGTTCGTGGGAACGGGGCATACGGAAGGTGAATATTACCAACCTGGACCAGCGGTGCCTCTCGGGTTGCCCACGCAATGGGCGTTGATCCGCTACTTGTGATGGTCGCCCAGTGCCGGATAGCGCGAAAGTAGTGCGCAGACCCTGGCACGCGACGGGAGTTGCCGTTCACGACTCCGCCTGTTATCTCGAATGAGATTTGGGGGTCCTCAGCAGCGAAGGGGAATGCGAAGTAGACGCTTTCCTTTTGCATCGTCGCGGGCTTGTGCAGACGGTTCCTGACGTGAAGACGCGGAACGCCATGAGGCAGTGTCCAAGTCGTTTCCAGCCAGTCCGCTCCCTCGCCGGAGTACCGCATAGTTACCTGTTCCCACACGTCGTTCGAAGCACTGGAGACGACGAGGCCGTATCGCCCGGTGTCACGCGAGCCAAGAAGCCAGGGGCCAGCCGTGCCTATCCTGCTGGATAAGTGATTGAACCCGGGTGCACTGGTGTATCGATCGTAAATGTAGGCATTGAATCCGTAAGGCACATCACGTGGCACGAGATCATTGCCGGTCCGGCGTTCAACGAGACTGGAGACGGTCGCCGTGCTCAGATCGAGTTCCAGAGAGAACTGCTGGCTCTCGATGACACTGATGTTGTTGCTCCCTTGCGACTCCCGACCGCTCGGTTTCACCACGCTTTGAGCACTCGACTTCAACCCGAAACGCGCGTAGCCAAATGAGGGAATATCCCTCCCGAGAAAGCGGATATATTGGCCCCGGGGACGATAGTACGCATTAGCCTGGGGCTCGAGCATGAACGGTATGGATTCGCCAGTGGATAGATCTATTAATTCGAATCCACTTGTGCTCAGGCCACGCTCAGGCAAAAACACGCAAACGAGATCGGTTCTCATAAACGAACTGGGATTGAACACAAGCAATGTAGCCAGGTCGGCCCGCGTATCCCCCCCTCTCATCCCCAGCGGCGCAATCCGCTGCTTTCCCGCATCGAGAAGGGTGCGTATCCGCTCCTCAGCCGAGTAGGCAAAGGCGGCCTTTCGCGTCCATTGGTATTCCCCGGAGGCCATGCCAAAGGAACCCCGCTCCCAGGGATTGGCAGCGCCCCAGGTATGCTCGTCAAACAGTGCCATCTCTTCGTATGCACGATCGACATCGATCAGCAGGTGCGGCTTTGGCTCGTCTGTGACCAAGTCGGCCAACGCGTGGAGGGTCTGAGCAGTGCGGATGTCGTTCTGTGATTGGCGATTCCTGCCAAGCGGGACAGCCGCTGAACCGATTCCATCAGCCCACCAATCCGTCCAGTCGCCCTCGTACGTGGCCAACTGATCACCAGCTCGTTCCTCCACTGCCATGAAGAAGTCTCGATCAAGGGACATGCGCAGGCGCGGGAACTCCCACTGCTGATTCCACTCGTGGACGATCTGGGCGGGTACGAGCGACGGCGAAGCATTGTCTGCAAATGCTCCTTGAATCCGGAGGTGCAGAATGTCATAGGGGTACGGTTCTTTTCTCAGATCCACACCCGCGAGGCCCCCGGACAACCAGTCACCCTGATGCCCGTATGGATAGGGCAACTGCGCAAGTGCATTGAGATATTCCGGAAGGCTACTCACGACATCGTTGTATCCAGATCCAAACCCGAGCGTCATCCCTTCCATGTAGGCCACGCCATAGAGTGTGTCGGTATACCAGACGAGAATCCGTTCGCCGTCAGGAGCCTGCCAGTAAAAGGGACGTTTGAGTTCCTGGCCGTCTCGCAGGTGAGGTACGGAGCGACCGGCGTAGTTATGTGCCACCGAGAGGTATTTGATCCGGGCATCGGTCAGCAGCGTAGCGAGACCAATGGCCGCACCCGGCACATCAGTCTGCATGGCGGAAACCACATCAATGCCGTAGGTATCTCGCAGCACAGCAGTGAAGGACAATTGGCGTGCCAGCTCATCGAAGGAATACGCTTCCGTATGCATACTGAAAGGGAGCGCGTGGACTTCGATTCGGCCCTCCTGGATCCGCTGGATCAGCGTATCGCGGGCGTGTCTCGGGCGGCTCCGGAGCCACTCCTGAAGAGGCCAGTTAACCTCAATGTTCCAGCGGAACTGTGCCTCTTCTGGCCATTCATCCGTTAGCGTTGCGAGTTCCAATGCGGCATCGATATAGGCAAGTTGCGACGCCAAGACCTCCGACTGTGGGTCCGTATATCCGATATCATAATGAGAGTGATGAACGAGGTGGATCGTCCATTTACGCTGCGGCACCACATCGAATGTGGTACCACCAATGACGGACCCCTCAACTTCCAACTCGAACGTGAGGGACAGTGGCTGTTCGACTTCCGGGACCAGCAAGAAGAGCGATTGGGGTCGAGGGGCACGTTCGACCTCCTGCTCGTCGATAACCGAGTCCCCGTCCAGCAAACGCACCTTGAGCCCTTGATCATCGACCCCGTGTTTGAATCGGACCCGTATCGCCTGACAGAGCTTGCCGTCTTTCTGACGAAAGAGAGGCGCATTGCTGACGCGCACCGGATAGGGATCCAGGTCCAGGTCGATCCCGTGCGTCTCCTCGATCAATTGCTTCCGATAGCCGGCGAGTGATCGGACGTCATGTGCGTTATCACGATCCATTGGCATCCGGATGTTCCCTTTCGTCAACGGCGTCAAAACTGACAGCTGCGTGTAGGCGTCCCAGGATTTGTTCTCACAAGGATTACCTCAACCAGGAAATGCGTCCTGCGACGGCTTCAGTTAGTAGCGGATGCCGTAGGGGCGCCACCTACTGGCAAATTGAGGCCGTGAGCGGAGGTGCCGACAACTGTGACATGCCATCGACCGAGATTGGCAATGAAAAGCTCGTTTCCTCGAAACGCACAATTGGTCGGGTGGCAGAGAGTGTGGGCTTCAGGATCAGCCACGAACATCTCCACTTCACCGCCAGCCTGCAGTCTGAGAATTTGGGATGGCTCGTAGCAGGCAATATACAGCGTTCCTTCGCGATCCAAGGCAAGCCCGTCTGGGAGTGCATCGTTCAGCTCGGCGACTACCTCGGGTTCACCAGGACTTCCATCGAGAGCAATTGGGATACGGACAATGCGGCGACCGAATGTCTCGGCCACGTAGAGTGCGTCGCCATTGGCAGAAAGAGCCATACCGTTGGCGAATGCAAGAGGGCCGTCATACCAGAGGTGACCTTCGCCCGTGTCGAGATCGAATCTCCAGACACCCGGGCCGGGCGATTCAGGTCCACTGCTCTCCGACACATATAGAGCGTTCCGGTCTGTGTCCACCACCAGCCAGTTGGGCGGACCTGTTGTCCTGGCGGCATCAAATCTGGCGAACTCGACGAGCTCATCACCCGCGGGGTCATAACGAAACACGCATTTGTGCTTCAAATCACATGTGTAGAGCTTGCCCGTCGCATCGAACGCAACCCCCAAGGTGAAGCCACCAGTGGAGGCGACCTCTTTGAGGCGCGATCCATCGGCCGAAATTCGGTAAATTTGACCTAGTTCACCACCACACCAGACATTGCCCTCGGTATCGACGGCAATTCCCTCAGGATGGAGGAGACGGGGTTCCACGACTGTGCCATCGTAAAAGATTCGGCACTTCTCAATAGGTAGAACGGGAGCCATTTGCGAGAAGCCTCCTCTCAGTTCCATCCCCGCCTAGGAGCCCTTCTGTATCGTTAGCGTGGGCCGAGCTGCGACAGCAGGATCCGCCCAGCGATCATTCGGCACCAGGGCAAACCACCCAGGGCGTCCGGGATCACGGTCGTAGGTGTAGCCTCCGAGCTCCTGGTACAACTCGGCGTATTCCAGCACCTTGTCGCGATCGAGTTGGACACCAAGACCTGGTCCATCGGGCACAGGGATTCGCCCGCCCTCATACTGCATCTTTCCCCCGACGATGATGTCATCGACGAGGTGGTGGTAGTGGGCATCACCCGAGAACGATAGGTTGGGTAGCACTGCGCCAAGGTGAAGCATTGTTGCGAGCTGAATGCCGAGTTCTCCCGAGGAGTGAACAGCGATACCAATCTGGAACGTCTCACATACCGTCGCTGCCTTGATGCATTGCCGGATGCCGCCCCAGAAGGTTGTGTCAAGAAGCACCACATCTACCGCGAGGTCAAGCACATTCGCCGCGAGTTGCTCGAAGTTGACGACGACCGTGTTGGTAGCGGTCGGAATATCAACCATGGATCGAACTCGGCGCATCCCGTTCAATCCCCAGGTGGGATCCTCGAAGTAATCGTTACGCAGGTCCTCAATAGCCTTGCCGAAGCGGATACTCTGCTCAACGCTCAGTGCCGCGTTGGGATCGTAACGGAGACTATCCTTCGGAAACGCATCAGCGAGTGCACGATAGGACTCGAGCTCGTGATCTGGGTGAAACACGCCGCCTTTGAGCTTATGTGATGTAAACCCGTGCGTATCGCGCAACTGTCGGGCATGAGCGACAAGTTGGTCATGGGTGCGAACTTCACCCTCTCCGGTCTCCGGGTTGGGATACCGATAGAATAAGTAACTTGCAAAGCTGACGCTGTCCCGAAGTTTCCCTCCAAGGAGGGCATGCACGGGAAGATTCGTCTTCCGTCCCATCAGGTCCAAGCATGCAAACTCGATCGCCGCGAGCAATTGGGTTCGATTGTTATAGAGGCTAGCGGTGGGATTTCCAATCTTGAAGCGTAAGGCTTCAAGCTCGAAGGGATCATGCCCTACGAGGTAAGGTTTGAGGGATCGAATCGCACTCTCCGCGCTTTCTCCCCCACCTCCCATCTCGCCTAACCCAATGAGACCGTCGTCAGTTTCGACCTCTACGATCGTTCGAACGAACCGGCCCCAATGAGCTCCATTGGAATGTCGTAGAGGCGCTTCGACCGGAATCGTTACAGTCGTCGGTCTGATATCTACGATTTTCATGCTTGCCTCATCCCTTGACCGGATAGCATGTTCGCCGGCCCAGTGAATAGACGCTCACGTGGCGCGACCGAGACGGTATGGATTTACCACTCATCTAATGACTTATTCAATCGATTGTCAACTGGGTAAACAATGGTGATGTTCACGACACAGTAGGTGCCACGCGATGAGCCCCTCCGATTCCTAATGCGCTCATGGGAATCCTCTATGACGTTCAGCCGGGACCGGCCTAGATGAGAATCGGAAATCAATGGCCCGCCTGTCTGAATCCCGTGCAAAGGAAGGCAGGATGTAAACAGGCGCGATTCCTGGAGCAGAATCTCGCCTCGTTTCGATTTACCGGCCGTTTGCTTCTCTTCAGAGACCCGCTTCTGCCATGTCTCGTGCACCACGCTAATCGGGAAGCGTGACCCCAAGAGCAGCCATCATGCCCCCATCGACCCGATATTCGGCGCCTGTAACGAAGCTGGCACGGTCGCTGGCTAGAAAGGCGACTACCTCTGCTACTTCCTCCGGTCGAGCGACTCGTCCTATCGGGTGCATCCTTCCCCACTCTTCAATGAGACGCTGGTTCGACTGCTCGCCACGCCAGAGGTCGGCGGCCTCTCGAAGCATTGGTGTATCAACCGAGGCTGGTAACACCACGTTTGCTCGAATCTGCTCCCTTGCGTAATCCACGGCAATCGTTCGCGTTAGTCCGATAATGGCCGACTTGCTAGTACTGTACGCGGCAACATTGCTTTGCGTAGCGAGGCCCTGGACCGACGCAATGTTCACAATGGCGCCGCCTCCGCGCTTCCGCATTTCCGGGATGGCAGCACGGGAAGTGAGGAAGATCGACTTCACGTTAATTGCCATCACCTCATCCCAAAGCGACTCTTCCGTATCTTCAACCGTTCCGTAGCGCTGGATCCCCTGGCTGTTGACGAGGATATCGATGCCCCCGTACGCCTCCACGGCTGCCTGCACAAGCTGCTTTGCGCCCATAGCGGTGGAGACATCACCGGGGATACCTGTTACCTCTCCCTCCACCGTTCTCATCCTATTCACTGCCTCAGCGACCGCTTCAGGCCGACGTGCGCCGATAACCACCTTAGCGCCACCTTGGACCAGCCGCTCAGCGACGGCTCGGCCTATCCCCAGTGATCCGCCCGCGACGACTGCAATCCGTCCGTTGAACTCCCCGTCACTCATCGAGATCCTCGCTCCCTATTCACGAGAACGCTCCACGTCAGCTGGAAATCGACTGTGCTGCCTGGCTCCAGTTCAAGGGCGGTTCCATTTTCCACCGCTTCAGCTAACCCGTTCGTTGGGTAGCTGGAAAACGGTTCTAGACCGATGTTGTAATTCTTGCCGTACCAGGGATATCCCGTCGTCGCCCCAAACTCCTGCCAATACCACAGGTAAGGCATGACGCGAGCATCCCACTCCAGACGGCTTCCAAAACGTCCACTGGGATCTGTGACCTCATACCAGGCGTGGTCCTCTGGAAAATCACTCAGGTACATGATGTCACTCGGAGTGCCCCGCTCCGGCACGATACTGAGATCGACCGGCCCCGTTTTTCCTTGGCCGTACGGCCACGCAAAAGGTTCTGTGTCCGTGACGCGCCGCCCTCCCGGTGCAATGGGTTCCTTGTGCGGTATGACCTTCACCGCCTCCGGCAATCGAATTCTGCATCCTGGGGCTAGAAAGGGAGGTCCCAAGGTCACGTGATGTCCCCACATAGCCCTTACAGGAACGTCGGCCGTGTTGGTCACCTGCTCCTCGATCTGCAGCTGCGGCTCGCCTGCAATCATGCGCAGCGTTTTATTGATGACCGTTGGTACCTTCTGAGTCCGAGCAGTGAACCGTACAGCAATACTTGTTTCCGTGTCCTCGACAATATCAACTTCCCAAGGAACGGCAAAAACTTCATCGTGCTGCCCATACTGGGCACCCGCCCAAGCGGAGGGCGCTCCTCCATTAGGAAAGACTTCCTGCCATCCACCGGGGTATGTCTCGACGAAGGTTGCCACAAGATCCCGAGGGATCCCGCCCGACTGCGCCGGGTTGCACACACCTTGAGGCGAGAGCCAGACAAAATCAAGATCATGGGGCTTGTAGTTCAGCTCGATAATATCGGTGCCTTTACCCGCGAGCACTCCTACCCGTAAGACCTCATTCTCGAGAACGATCAAACGCATGTCCTGGAACACCAGGTCGTGAATACGGGTGCCCCAATTTCTCTGACACGGCGTAAGGCGCGAGGTCATCATTAGATTCTCCTTCGTGTTTGTAGAGGAATAGGGAGTATCATCGCCTCTTCCAAGACCGATCGTTTCGCCTGGGGTGGATCTGACCTCCAGTTTCCTGGTAGCCCACTTGCATGAACTGGCAAGTTGCCCCTCCACTCATCCCCATGTTGCCAAAGCGCTACAGAATCGGATCCGATGATTCTCCCTCAAACGAGGGAGCTCTAGACCCCACCTTCAGCCGACTGCAGTTCATTCGCCACGATCCCTCCGCCCCAGATGCAACTGGTATCCAAAATCGGGCGTTATCCAATTATTGATTGGTGGGAAAGCGTCACGCGTTCCTCTCGGCGGGTCACGTGGTGCTCCATAAACATGGGCAGCTTGCCCATTGTCAAAGGGGTGGAGGGAGCTTTATGGCATATGCGGGCTTCTGGCGGCGGTTTCTCGCTGCCCTTATCGACGGCATCCTCCTCGGGATCGTTGGCGGGATTCTCACGTCATAAATGGACCAAACAGCCTCCGGCGCGATATCTACCATTATCCGCTGGCTCTATTACCCTCGGATGGAAAGTGCCTCTCGCCAGGCGACACTCGGCAAATCCCTGCTTGGCATGACCGTCACTGATCTTAGAGGTCAGCACATCTCGTTCCTGCACGCCACGGGCCGGTATTTCGCCAAGTTTCTCTCGGCGCTCATCCTGATGATCGGCTACATCATGGCGGCATTCACGGAGCGCAAGCAGGCACTCCACGATAAACTCGCGGACACGCTGGTCCTCGTCCGCTAGAGGTTTCGCGGGTGACCGGTACAGCTAGTGAGATGGGATCGGTCCATGATTGGGACCCCGAATTCGAGTTAGACCCAAGAGGAGGAACGTCCTCCACTTCCCTTGACGCCTGCATCGCTGTGTGGCGCGTTCAGGCCAGCTGTATCTGGAGAGATTTGCGATGGACGCACTCGATGTCCCACCATGGCTGACGACTACCGAGCTCAACACGCCCGTACGCTTGCAGTTGGGTCATGATGGGGCATTTATCACCGACTGGACATGCTGCCGCCTGACCAGTGGCGCAGGAGAGGCGCTCGGAGTGTGGCGGGTGACCGGGCAGGCGCTGAGCGGCGACACTCACAAGCCATGGTCGCTCATCCTCAAGGGGTGGGCAGCACCCGAGCCAGGCATCGTCCCGTCCGCGTGGAACGCGCCGCATCGCGAAATGGAGATGTATCGCTCGGGTCTCCTCGAGGACCTGCCAGGCGGCATCAGGGCGTCGGCCTGCTATGCGGCAACGGAACGTCCTGACGGCTCTATCTGGCTCTGGCTCGAAAACCTCACCGACAAGACGGAAAGCTCCTGGCCACTGGACTGCTACGCGAACGTTGCCCGGCATCTCGGGCAGTTCAACGGTGTCTATCTGACTGAATGCCCGCTGCCTAGAGACCCATGTATCAGCCGCGACTGGCTCCGCCAATGGGTGGAGGCGGCTGCTCCACACGTCGTTGCACTCCGCAACGTTGCTGATCATCCCCTTGTCCGGCAGATCTACCCGCCGCAGATTATTGAGGCGTACACGCGCATCTGGGCCGAACGCCATGCGTACTACCGCGTGCTGGACCAGTTGCCGCAGACGTTCTGTCACCTCGACGCATTCCGGCGCAACCTGTTCATTCGGCAAGGGGAGAACGGGAATGACGAGACCGTCCTCATCGACTGGGGATTCGCCGGAACCGCCGGCATTGGAGAGGAACTGGTAGCACTCATTGCTGCCAGCGTCATTTTCATGGAAGTGCCGGTTCAGGATGCTCAGCAGCTTGAGGCGATGGTGCTAGAGGGCTATATCGAGGGATTGCGGGACACAGGCTGGCGTGGGGATCCGGATCTGGTGAAGAACGGGTATCGGATTGCCACGGTCCTACGCTATGGGATCGGCGGAGTGCGAATGCTGCTGCCCATCCTGCTCGACGAACGGCTCCACCCGCGTGCTGAAGAGCTCATGGGTCTGCCGATGAGTGAGATCATCGCGCGGAACACGAGCCTCAATGATTGGCTTGTTGCCATCTTCCCCTGAGACTCGATGCTCATGGCGTCAGCACCTCGATCACCCTACACGCCCAGCGGGCCAGCGGTCGTGTGACGTGCACCTAACGCACCAGGACTCCGACAACTAGCCTGCCAGTGGATACGCACCAGTGACGGCATGGGATCTCGGGCGTAAACAGTGGGCGGTTCACGTTTCACCATCGGACGGCGCAAATGTCTCCAAAGCTGCCTCCAGTTGCTCCATGACCTCTGCGGCGGCGTCACTGCAGCTCCAGATGGCCCATTCCTCCCAGGAGCCAGCGCGCTCCCAAGCCGCGAGTACCTCGGCCGCAGCCTGCAGGAGCATCCCCACATTTCCCGATGGAATACCGTGGTGCTCCAATGCACGGTCGAGATCGTTCGGGTGACGGTCCATGTCTCCATCTTTCGTGGTACGCAGTCCTGTCTTGATGTGGCATCGTACCACGACGGTGTTGCAGGGTTTTGATCCTTTCCCCTTGCGCGACGGACGTGACTGGAGACATGCGAGCCAGTCGACAGCTTATAACAAACGCACACACCTATGAAGCAACCGGACAAACAGGCGGGCGCACCAGCCCCGTTGCGAGCCATCCGCCGATTCGACGTCTTTGCTGAATGCTCACGCCAGGAGCGCCGGACGAGGGGTACGGCGAGGACGAAGCGAAGGGCTACGGCATCTGGCTCGCCAAAGTCATCACTGCCCGTCGGTTGCCGTTAAGACAGTCCAGCGTCCGGGTCTCTGACGCCGCCCGTGAAACTATCGGAGCGGTTGTCAGACCGCGTTCAGTGTCCGGATCTCGGTGACCGTCCAACTCAACAACGGTAGTGCTTTCGGTCAGCACCTCCGGACCGTTGATAAGCAATGAATCGAGAGGCCCGTCTTCTCAAAGCGCTGCCCGCCCTCTATGACTCGTACAGCCACTCAATCGCATAAGCCACTTCACCCCTCAGAAGGTCATGCAAGCATCGCGTTTGTCACTGCCGCTTCCTCCCCATTCCACCAGGGCGGGTAAGGACTCTGAAGATATCGCGAGTCATCGCATACTGACCACCGATGTGGACGCACCATCCAGGAGTCTGGCAAGCAGCAGACCGTTCCCATTGCACTCATCACGTGGGAACATCACGTTGACTCCGCTGCGCTTCGGCGTATAGTAGCGATCAAGGGAAACAGTTCCCGTGCTGCTCGGTAACAGCAGCTTGCCTACAGCATGTGACTGGCATCACGGCAAGCGGCACCGGTTTCATACTAGTGGTCCCGAACCAGGAGATGAGCAATGCGTACGCTCCTTGTTATGCTGGTGGCCATCCTCCTTGTCAGCAGCGGATATCACCCAACCGCTGCCCACGAGGAAGGCAACCTCACGACCATCACCGGCACCTTGACGATCACGAACCCCCTCATATTAGCCACCGTCTCCCAGCCAATCGCTCTCTTGACCGACATGACGCCCTACGTGGAGCGTGACCACGACCAGGGGATTCCGCTGACGAGCCAGATTATCGCGCCGTTCGAAGGCAACTTGGCCGAGGGCGCATCTTTTACCATCCATCTGCCGATCGCACCTCTCGGCACAACCAACGACCTGACCCACGGCGAAGGAGACGGCACGGGTGTCCAAATCTACTCCGTTGAATTTGCCGCCAACGCCTTCGGTGACCCGTTCATCAGTCCCACCGAATTCACGGGTTGGGGCGAAGCACTCTCCTCGCTTGTCGTTGACCCCGGCTCACGAGAGGTCATCGGTGGCCAGGTCGTCATTTGGGCCCCTGATGATGACCAACTCATCCCGACCGGGTTAGGTCCTGACGGGCGCTTTCTCACCGACGACGACCCGATCGGGCCGATCCCAGCGGGGTGGACGGTGCTCGATCTCAACCCGGAACCGTTCGAGCAGATTCGAACACCGGAAGCTGAGGTCACGATCGTCGAGGGCGATGACGGCTTCACCGACTATGGCCATCTCTCCTTCACTGGGGCGTTCGATGAACTCCTCGCCGAGCTGGAGCTGCGTTATCCGTTCACCGACCTGAAGGACATCGATTGGGACGCGCTCCGTGCTGAGTATCGACCACGCGTCGAGGAGGCGGAGGCGAACCAGGACGTGTTGGCCTTCAACGAGGCGTTGATCGACTTCTCCATTGAGTTCAACGACGGTCACGTCAGCACGCGGCTTCCGCCTGAGTACATCGCCGCTACCATTGGAGGTCGCCTCGGCCTTCGCCTCGCGGAGACCGAGGGAGGTGAGGTGATCGCCATATCGGTGACCGAAGGCCTGCCAGCAGACCGAGCCGGGATGGAACTCGGTGCGGTCATCTCCTCCTGGGATGGTCGTCCGACAACCGAGGCGGTCGAGGACGAGCCGCTCCTCTTCGGGGCCTCCACCCCGTTCAGCCGGCGACTGCAGCAGTACGAATTCCTGACCCGCGGCCCGCTTGGTGACCACGTCTCGATCACCTTCCAGAATCCGGGTGGGGAGGAGCAAACCGTGGACCTCTCCTTCGAGGAGGATATCGAGGGGCGGGACGTGGCCGCCAACACGGCAATCAGTCTGGGCGGTCTGGACCCGGCCCAACTCCCAATCGATGCCCGGATGCTGCCCTCCGGGATTGGGTACATTCGGGTCAACACCTTCTTTGCGGACCCGGTTCTCATGACCACTGCGTGGGACTACGCGGTGAACAACTTGCTCTCTCTTGGAGCACCGGCCCTGATCATCGACGTGCGAGACAACGGTGGCGGGCTTGGCGTTACACCGCTCTACGTGGCCGGCAGCTTCTATGATGAGCCGTTCGAGCTCTTTCGGAACGAACTCATCAACGAGCAGGGAGCCAGCGTCGACATCGGTGGCGAGGATGTGGTGCCGACAGCGGTCCAGTGGGATTTGCCGGTAGCCGTGCTGGTTGACGACGGCTGCGCCAGCGCGTGTGAGTTGTTTGCTGCGGCGATGGCCGAGAACCCAGACCACCTGATCGTTGGATATACGCCTACCGCAGGCGTGGAGGCAAGTGTTTTCTTCTGGAACCTACCAGGTGACGTCCCATTTCAGGCACCGGTTCACCGCTTGGTCCGCGACGGAGAGATTTATCTCGAAGGCACTGGTGTTCCGCCGAACGTTGAGGTGCCGTCGACGGCAGAAAACCTTCTCAACCCTGATGATGAGGTGATTGAAGCTGCGGAAGTAGCCCTCGGCCCACAAATCGAGGCAGCAGCGCAAGCTGCGGCAACGCCCGCTCCCGGTGCTACGCCTCTCGATACGACACCGGTCACCGAGGGTTTACCCGCTTCGCCTCCCGCGTTAGCAACACCGACCGGCTAGCGCAATCAAATACGGGAAATGTTGGACGCGTCGAAACTGGTTCGACCAGTACATTGGTTTTTACCCGGAGAGTTGAGTTGGGCGATCACTTCGGGCAGAGGCTGAGCTCATCTCTCCACTTCACTGGCAAACCAGTGCTTCCCATGCTTTCAACTACGAAGGCTTCCTAGATGGGTAGAGGTGGGGTTGCTGAAGAAGGCGAAGACCACCTCGAGAAATGAACGGAACCCCATTAAGGTGATCGCCGATCGTACACGTGAGACTGCCGTGCCCACAGTCATCAGGCGAGGCATCAATCGATCAGGTGCCGGTATCAGCCGGCTCGGCGCCATCCGCGAGAATCCGACTCATGGCCTCGGCAGCAAAATCGTGGTCATCCGCCATGAGGTGAGCATAGGTGTCCAAGGTGATTCGGACATTGGCATGACCGAGACGCTCGCTGATCTGCTTGACCGGGACGCCGGCCCGGAGCATCAGGGATGCGGCCGAATGTCGCAGATCGTGCACACGGATCCGTGGTACATCAGCAGCCTTGAGTAAGGCGTTGAAGGAACGCGAGACGTTGGAAGGATTCACTGGCGTCCCTATCGACGTGCAAATGATGAGGTCAAGGTTGTGCCATCGGTCGCCTACCGATTGTCGGATAAAGCGTTGTCGGTCGTGATGTTCGACGAGCGATGACAGCGTTTGAGGAGTCAGTTTCACCTGCCTGGATGCTGCTGCCGTCTTGCCTCGAGGCTGGATTTTCGCGGCTCCACGGTCGTGCTTGTCAGCAATCACCGTCTGTGAAACGTGGATCGTGCCGCGATCAAGATTAAGATCTGACCAGCGGACGCCCCATGCTTCACCTCGTCGCATCCCCTCACTTGCAAGCAGTTGCCAAAGCGGGAACAAGGCATCATGTCTGGCCACGCCCAGAAAACGACGTAATTCAGCCTGAGTCCAGACAGTTGCCAGTCGTTTCGTGATGGTTGGCCTGCGGATACCGGTGGCAACATTACGAGGCACGATATTCCAGTTCACCGCAGCGCTGAGTGCCTGCGACAGGATGATCATAATCCGGGCAATATAGGCCGCGCTCATGCCACTATCCCGCCAAGCGTTCACTTGCCCTTGTAAACTTGAAGCCGTTAGCCGTTGTACGTGCACGCTACCGAGCGCGGGCAAGATATGCCTGCGGACCGCGATATGGTAGTCCGTCAGCACGTTGTCGCTGATCTCTCCGCGCTTGGTGTCAAGCCATTGCTCGAGAAGCGCAGCGACAGTGATCTTTGCAGGATCCAGAAGCGTGCCACGCTCAAGGAGAAGCATCGCCTCACGTTCCGCTCGTTCCGCCTCGCGTTTTGTTCTATAGGTGCCCACTGTCACGTTTTGACGCTTGTTCGTGACTGCGTTCACCGTCGATATCCTCACTCTATACGCGGGTTTCCCATCAGTACCGGTCCGTTTTTCGATCGCCATTGCTGCAGCTCTCTCTCAAAATGGGTACCAAATGGGTACGTCCGGGGTGTATCAAGACATATCGCCGCGTATCTACCAGTCCATGGCACGACCCGAGAATGCCTGTATCTATAGGGGATTATATCACTATCCGACACAAGGAGATACCTATCGACACGCGCTACATCTCCTTGCCAAGGAGAAGGTCGCGGGTTCGAATCCCGTCTTCCGCTCTATGAAGTCGGTGACACAGTCGGGCTACTGCCCGGCTGTTTTGCTTGTTTACGATCGATTGTTCCGGAGTACACTTTTCTGGCACAGGAAGACTCCTGGCACTGCGCGGGCGTGGCGGAATGGCAGACGCTGCGGACTTAAACTCCGTTGGGGAAACCCATGCGGGTTCGACTCCCGCCGCCCGCACCCTGGCCGTCTCGGGCGTCCTCTATCCCTCAACCTTGTAGGTCAACTCGAGCCATCACCGGGGAACCCTCGAATCAGCCAGTCATGGCGGGCAGTCTCGATGAAGGTCATCTCCACGTCCTGCGGAGAGATTCCATGCTCCTCACCGACACCCGTCAGTAAACGCTGGTAGAAGCCCTTCTTGGTCTCTACCGAGCGCCCCTCGAAGAGCATACATTCGACGATCTGGTACCGGTCGGAACGGTCCTCAGGTGCCAGGAAAAAACCTTCTTCGAGCGGAATAAACCGGTGAAACCGTTTGGATTCCGGCAAGCCCAATGCTTCGACCGCGGCTCGATGGATGGTTGAGGACAACTGGTGAGTTCGACCGACGAGAAATCGAGCATGTCCATAAATCTTGAATTACGACATCTCCCCTCCTCACGTCCCCCGATGGTCAGCCACATAACCCCAACGTCTTCATCGTCGACAATTCAACCTCATGGAGCAGGGCCGGATTCTCCGCCAGCGCAACACCATGCGACGGTATGATGTCTGTCAGACGCAGCTTCCATTCTGCATATTCATTGGGAAAACAACGCTGGAGGACCCCGAGCATGATTGAGACAGACGTTGACGCACCGGGTGACGCTCCCAGCAACCCGGCGATGGTGCCATCCTTCGCCGTAACGAGTTCCGTGCCGAAGACAAGTTCGCCGCGTCTCTTCTTGGTGCGTTTCATCGTCTGCACCCGCATCCCGGCATGGATAAGCGTCCAGTCATCCGCTTGGGCCGAGGGAACAAAATCCTTCAGCATTTCCACACGTGAGATGTGCTTCTGGAGCACCTGCTTGATGAGGTACAGCGTGAGCGGCAGCTCATTTTTCGCTACCGCTAGCATGGTCGGAAGATTATCTAGCTTGATCGACGTGAGGAGATCTGTGTAGGCGCCTGCCTTCAGGTACTTCGGTGAGAATCCCGCATATGGCCCAAAGAGCAGCCCACGATCGCCTTGTATTACGCGTGTATCCAGGTGTGGCATCGACATCGGGGGAGCACTGACCTGCGGCTGCCCATAGACCTTTGCTCGATGCATCGCGATCAGGTCCTCGTTGATACCGCGTAGGAACTGGCCACTGACTGGGAAGCCCCCATACCCCTTGGCCTCCTCGATCCCCGACTTTTGCAACAGGTGGATCGCACGACCGCCGGCGCCGACGAACACGAACCGGGCCGAAACCTTCGACGTCTCGCCCGTGCTCCGGTCCCTTGCGGTGACACGCCACCCCCCGTTGATAAGACGCTCAAGGTTGACGACATCGTGACCATGCACAGAATCAGTGCCGGATTTCTGGAGCGCACCGAACAGAAACCGTGTCAGGGCGCCAAAGTTAACGTCCGTTCCGGCGTCAGACCGGGTCATCGCCATTGGACGACTCGTATCCCTCTCCGCCATCATCAGTGGCGCCCATTCCTGAAAGGTATTCGTGTCGTCCGAAAGCTCGAGGCTTTCGAACAGGGGTATACGCTTCAATACGTCGTACCGCTTGCGCAGGAACGCGACATCATCTTCACCGCTGACGTAGCTCATGTGTGGAACGGGACGGACGAATTGCTCGGGAGTGGGAAGAACTCCCTGCTCCACAAGAAACGACCAGAAGAGCCGGGATTCATGAAACTGCTCGTTGACGAGCACCGCCTTGGAGGTATCGATGGAGCCGTCCTCGCGTTGCGGCGTGTAGTTAAGCTCACAAAGCGAGGCATGGCCGGTCCCGGCATTGTTCCAGGCGTTGGAGCTCTCTGTTCCAACCTCCGGGGCCCGCTCGTAGGTCCTGATGGACCAGTCAGGACGCATCTGGCGGATCAACATGCCGAGCGTCGCGCTCATGATTCCGCCACCGATCAGCACAACATCAACGTCGGCAGACAGGTGCGATGCTTCTGATATCCCTGATTGCGGTTTCGCGTTCACAACATCCCTCAATCGGCCCCGGCCGACAATCCCCTTGTTCCAACGGATCTGGCTCTTTTTGCGGCCATGATGCCTGTCAATGTGCCGCCATAGCGGCTCGCGAGGGCTTTCGCTCCATGCGGCGACCAATGGTCGCTTCCGGAATTATGCCAGTTTGCACAATGCCGGCCACACACGATTCCCAGGACCGGCAGATCGCGAAACAGGACTGTCGGCTGCGAAATTTCGCTAGTGTGCCCCGTACAATGTACCTGCATAATGGTTGATGCTTGAGACCGCACTCGCCACTGGAAGGACCATGGACATCCCATACCGCATGATCGCCAGCGACGGGCATCACGAGATCCAGATCAGGAAGTCCCGGTTCATTTGCTCGCTGTTCCGGGCATCCACGGAGGAGGAAGCACGCTCCCATATCGACACCATCCGCAAGCAATTTTGGGACGCCAACCATCATTGCACGGCCTGGGCGCTTGGCCCTGGCCTCAAGCTCCAGCGTTCCAGCGATGATGGCGAGCCATCTGGTACAGCGGGTATCCCGATGCTTGAGGTTCTCAGGCGACGGCAGATTACGAATACGGTCGCGGTCGTCACCCGCTATTTCGGGGGCACCATGCTGGGCGCCGGTGGGTTGATCCGCGCCTATGGAGGCTCGGTTTCCAGCGCGATTGACGTGATCGGGGTGGTGGAGAGGAAGAGGCTCTCGGTTCAGACGCTCGTCGCTCCCTATGATGATGCCGGTCGAATCGAGAACGCCATACGGTCGAGCGAGTATCCGCTGAGGGATGTCGCTTACGGCGAGAAAGCTACCTTCGAGCTGGTGATGGAACCGGAGCAAGTTCGGCCCTTCCGTCATTGGCTGGCAGAAATGACGAATGGAGCCATCGTTCCGCTGGGTTCCGGTGAACGATTTGTCGACGTGCCTGCACCAACTGAAGCCCAACCACAGCCACAATAGCGGTAAAGTTGATGATAACCAGTCGCGCCGAGAGGCCGCAGAGGAGAATAACGATGTCAAACAAGCCCGGGCTGAAGGTGATCATAGACCCACGCCGCTGCATCGCGAATGCGAAATGCAGCACTGTCGCTCCCGGCATCTACGTGCTGGATGAGGAGACAGGGGTTGCGGTTCTCGAGGATTTCGAGGGGGCGACTGTTGAGCAAATCTTTGCCGGCGCACGGGCATGCCCGACTCAGGCAATCCAGATAGAGCAATATGGACATCGGGTGTTCCCGCAGATCCTCACTCCGATGTGGGGCGACTCGCGGCCAGTCGACGGTCATGACGACAACGACGGGCCCTCGTCGAAGATGTGATCGACGCTCGCGCCCCATCGACATCCCCTGGATCGTCAGGCGTTGCAGGGCAGCAGGTCCCGACGTAGGCGCAAAAGGAGGGGGAAGGCTAGATGTCTTCCCCCTCCTTTTGTGCGAACCTGTAAGATCACCGGAGCGGGAACGGATCCTGCTCCGGTGAGGTTTCTCCTAGTAATCCATTCCGCCCATGCCACCTGGCGGCATGCCGGCCATCTCCTTCTCCGGCTTGTCGGAGATGAGGGCCTCGGTCGTCAGGATCATACCGGCGATCGATGTGGCATTGGCCACCGCGGAGCGGGTGACCTTCACCGGATCAGTGATGCCGGCATCGATCATGTTCACGTACTCGTCGGTGAGCACGTTGTAACCGATCTTCTGGTCGTTCTTCTCGGTCTGCATCGAGCGAACCCGCTCGACCACAACTGCACCGTCGCGACCAGCGTTGGCGGCAATGCCTCGCATCGGCTCCTCCAGCGCCCGGCGCAGGATGTTCACGCCGGTCTGGACGTCACCCTCGGCCTGGACGCCATCGAGCGCGGAGATCGCGTGCACCAGCGTGACACCACCACCCGGGACGATGCCCTCTTCGACGGCAGCACGGGTCGCGCTCAGCGCGTCCTCAACGCGATGCTTCTTCTCCTTGAGTTCGGTCTCGGTCGCGGCACCGACCTTAATCACGGCCACGCCACCGGCCAGCTTGGCAAGTCGCTCCTGGAGCTTCTCGCGATCGAAGTCGCTCGTCGTGGTCTCGATCTGCTGACGGATCTGGTTCACGCGGGAGTCAACCTCAGCCTTGTCGCCCCCGCCGTCCACGAAGGTCGTGTCGTCCTTGGAGGCAACAACCCGGCGAGCGGAACCGAGGTCCTCGAGCGTGACGCTATCAAGCTTGCGGCCAACCTCTTCCGAGATGACGCGGGCGCCGGTCAGTGCGGCGATGTCGCGAAGCATTTCCTTACGGCGGTCACCGAAGCCTGGGGCCTTGACGGCCAGCGACTGGAAGCGACCCTGGAGCTTGTTGACCACGAGGGTCGCGAGCGCCTCACCATCAACGTCCTCGGCGATGATCACGAGCGCCTTGCCGGAGCGGGCAACGTTCTCGATCGTCGGCAGGATGTCCTGGATGGAGGAAATTTTCTTGTCAGTGATGAGGACGAACGGCTCATCGAACTCGGCGATCATCCCCTCGGTGTTCGTGACGAAGTACGGGGAGATGTAGCCGCGATCGATCTGCATGCCCTCGGTGAACTCGGTCTCGAACTCGAAGCCCTTGGACTCCTCGATCGTGATCACACCGTCCTTGCCGACCTTTTCCATAACCTCGGCAATGAGCTCGCCGATCTCTTCGTCAGCAGCGGAGATGGAAGCAACCTGGGCGATCTCGGTGCGGGTCTCGACCGGAGTCGCAAGGTTCAGCACATGGGCGACAACCGCTTCGGACGCCTTGTCGAGGCCCTGCTTCAGCAGCATGGCGTTCGCACCAGCAGCGATGTTGCGCATGCCCTCGTGCACGATAGCCTGCGCCAGAACGGTCGCGGTCGTGGTGCCGTCACCGGCGGCATCGTTGGTCTTGGTGGCGGCTTCCTTGAGGAGTTGCGCACCCATGTTCGCGAACTGGTCCTCGAGCTCGATCTCCTTGGCGACGGTCACACCGTCGTGGGTGACGGTCGGGGCACCGAACTTCTTGTCGAGCGCCACGTTGCGGCCCTTCGGACCCAACGTGGTCTTGACGGCGTTCGCGAGGACGTCGACGCCCTCCTTGAGCGACTGACGCGCCGCCTCGTTGAACTCAATTACCTTTGCCATTGATCATGTCTCCTGATGCGTATGCGCTACACGTCGATTGAGATCGAAACTAGCTGACGACGACGGCCAGGACGTCCTTCTCACCAAGGATCAGCAGATCCTCGTCGTTGATCTTGAACTCCGTGCCGGCATACTTGGCGAAAATCACCTCATCGCCGACCGAAACATCCATGGGGATGCGATCACCGTCTTCATCACGCCGACCGTCACCGCAGGCGACGACGGTGCCGCGCTGCGGCTTCTCCTTCGCCGTATCCGGCAGCACGATGCCGCTGGCAGTCATCTCTTCACGACCAGCCGGCTTTACAACCAGACGATCGCCGAGCGGCTTGAGCTTGGATGTGGAATCCGCCATAGTTACTGAACCCTCCTGTTTACAGATCATCTGACCTGCTCACATAACTGTGAGCCCCGTTGACACAGCCAGCCGTACATTAGGCTCACTGTTGTGTCCTCAACAACAGACTAGCACAGCGATTAGCACTCATCAAGGGAAGAGTGCTAAGAATTTGGCAACTGACCAGCCGCGAGTGCCAAACCGAACTAAGCCAGCCTCTGAAAGACACAGTAAGGGCCCCGCTCCTTCAAAAGGAGTCTTTACTGTGTCTGAATCTGTAACCGGGCTACTCCTCGATCGCGGCCTCGACATCGTCCTGTGTGAAGACAGACACCGCTGCCTCCCCGTCGATCACCACATCGCCCTCGGCATCACCATAGATCTCCCCGTACATATTCGGGGTCGAAATCAGGGTAGCGACGGCGAGTGTCTCACCATCACCCATCAGCACTGCTTCCTTCAGGATGATGGCCTCATCCCCCTCGCTGAGGTAGTCCCGCGTCAATACCGCGCCGCTCGAGCGCGAGCTGTCATCCAACAGGATTTCCACGTCGGGATCCGAGTTTTCTTCCAGGTACTCGTCGGAAATCCAGTACTCCACGAGATCGTCCGGAGCGAGATCCTCTGCGGCGGAGAAGTCGACGAACATCAAGGCGAAGGCATCACCACCCCAGATGAGCAGCAACGAGTCCGTCCCATTTGCGGGATCGCTCAAGACCGACTCTTCATCTCCATAATCAATGAACCACTGATCCCCCCACTCGACCGGGATTTCGAACTGCGGGCTGACGTACTCGGTGTCGGAGACCAGGCCAGCATCTTCAAAACCGGCGACACCCGTTTGACCTTCGCTTCCGGTTTCAGTCTGGTTTTCATCCTCGAGCTCGTCTGCCTCCTCGGTACGGTCGTTGGCAGGAAGCCGCGCTCCACTACGGCGATCATCGTCGTCACTGGCAGCGGCTGAGCTGTCGTCGTCCTCGGTGGTACCAGAATCATCCTCTTCCGTGGTGGAGTTATCGTTGCCGTCATCGGCTGCATCCTCCTCCGTGGAGTCATCGTCGGCCTCTGCGGTGGGTTCCTCCTCAGAAGTGTCTGTAGCTTGGTCGCCCCACCACTGTCGTCGTCCGCGTCTCTGGAAGAGCCACGCCGGGCAGAGTCGTCATCAGTATCCGTGGTGGATTCTTCCTCAGCGGAGTCATCATCTGCGTTTGTAGCGGAGTCGTCCCCTGACGTGTCATCGTCCGTCCCGGAGGCTCCCCCGCTAGCGATATCGTCCAGATCCGCAACATCGACATCCGCAAAGACGCCCTCGTCATCCACGGTCACGTCCTTCTGGGCCACTTCCAGATCATCGAAGAACGTTGCGGGCGACGAGGCAAGCATGACTATCACATCGACGTTGCCTACGACATCGAGCGTCACATCGACATAGAGGAAATACTCCTCATTATCGAGCTCTGACTGGGCGAAGCTCCAGGCTCTGTCTCCATCCACGCCCTCGTCCAGGATCTCGAAGCTATCCATCTCACTCGAGAAGGCGTCATTGAGGAGCTCAACGGTCTGCTCGGGTGCATCAGGGTCATCATAGAAGGCGACCTCCACGAGTGCGGTGAGGGAGTCGATTGTGACCACCTCGCCCTCGCCGTCCTCATACTCCTGCAATTCGGTCCCGCTGATCCTGAAGTCACCCGCCACGGCGACCTCCAGATTGCTCAACTCCGAAACGTGTGAATCCTGAGTGGCAGTGCTACCTTGGGCCGCGCCCCTCAAGACGCTGGTCCCCAGAACAATCATGCCGACGAGCGCTGTGATCATTCCCGCTCTTGAAAATCTGCCTGGCAGGCTCATCACCTCTCTCCTCCTGAAAGTGTCATCGCCGTACAGCGGTCGGTATTGATTTCAAACTTCGAAATGTAGATCTTGAGCCTGCACCAGGTAGACTTGCATCGCGACTCAATCCCGCGGCATCAGCCGGGACGCCGGGGAAGGAGTTGCCCCGGCTCCGAACGCTAGTCGTTGATACCAGCCTCGATCTCCCGTGCCGAGAAGACTCCAATGAGTCGCTCTCCATCAACTTCGATGTCGCTGCGGGCATCGGCATACGCGTCGGGGAAGGAGTTCGGCTCTCCGACCATCATGCTGATCGCAAGGGAGTCACACTGGGCGTCCGCGCACATTGCCTCACGCAGCACGAGCACCTGGGTGCCATCCTCCAGGAAGCCACGAATCAGGACCGCGCCAGCACCTGAGCGGCTGGTGTCATTGAGCAAGACCTCGCCATCCTCCCCGACGGCCTCCACGACGTACTCGTCAGACGCCCAGTAGTCGGCAAGGGCTTCCGGGGTCACCTCGCCCCCTGAATCCGCAACAGTGATGAAGCTTGAGGAGCCGCCCTCTCCTGTCCAGGAGACCGTCACGGTGTCAACACAGGCTTCCTCATCAGACGTGATCGGCTCGTCGAAGGTGGAGGCGAATACCCACGTATCGTCCCACGTGATCTCCACGTCGAATTGGGGGCTGACATACTCGCCCTCGTCTACGAGACCGAGATCCTCGAAGTCCGCCAAATCGGCACCTTGACCGCCACGACCGGTTTCCGTCTCATTGCTGATCGCTTCTTGCGCATCTTCCTCGTCGCGTTCAGGAAGATTGGCTCCACCTGCTGTCGAGCCGTCGTCGGTCTCCTCCTGTCCCGTGAGATCAGTGGCTTCCTCTGTTGGCCCCTCCTCGGTTACTTCAGCCCGTGCGTCCTGAGCTTCCTCGGTGGGCTGAGCCGTCCGGCCGGTCCCTGAGTCTTGCGAGTCCAGCTCGGCGTTCAAGTCATCTATCTGCTGTTGCACGGTTGCCATCTGGGTCAGAAAGTCGTTGAATGCAGTCTCGAAGGCCCCATCGTCACCCGATCCAAGCGCTTCGACAGCTCCCAACCAGCTCTCTCCAAGCAAACCAACTTCACTTGTCAGGGAGTCATAAGACGCGTCAGTGCCCTCAAACCCAGCCGGCGCCGTGATATCCGCAGCCCTCTCCGGGTAACCGATCCACTCGTTGGTGATCCGGTTGATCTCTTCCGTAGCGGCCGTCCCGCCATCTCCCTCGAGCGCACCGAAGTTCTCAGCGAAGTCGTCGAGCGTGCCTTGTAAGTAGGTCAGCTCCGATTCGATCGTCTCGACGTAGATCGCGCCGTCGTTCGACGCAGGACCTAGATCCTGCTGCACGACCTCCGTTGCTGCTCCTGGCGCCGCGGTCGGCTGTGCTTCCGCGACACTCCCGGCCTGACTCTCAGCTATCTGCGTGTTCAGCGCGTCGATTTGCCCTAGAATTCCTACGAACTGGTCGAGGAATGTCTGTAGCGTGGATTGGATCGCCGTCACATCACCGGTCTGGATGCTGTCGACAAATCCGGACCAACTGGCGCCGAGTTGACCCACCTGTCCGGCGAGTGCCTGATAGGAGGCGTGGATACCCTCATACCCGGCCGGGGCTACGAGGCCTGCGGCACGATCGGGATACGCGCTCCACTCCGCCGCAATACGGCTGATCGCCTCAATGGCTGCAGCAGAATTATCGCCTTCAAGGCCGGCGAAATTCGTCGTGGCGTCTGTGATCGTTGTCTGGATATACGCCAACTCGGGCTGAAGCGTTGTGAGGTATGCGGCGCCTTCACCGGACGCGGCAGCAGGATCACTGGGCGGGGGAGCAGGAGCCTCGGTTAGCACCGCTGGAACCTGGGCGGGTACCTGAGCGAGAGCCGGAGGCTGCTGATCGCCCGGAACGACGTTCCCCGCAGGAGGCTGCACCGCTCCACCGGCCGCCCCGGTGTTCGCCGACAAGAGATTCTGAAGCCCGGCTCCATCGACACCGCTGAAGACAGGATTGCCGTTCACCGTAACGCTCTGCTGCGCCGACGCGAACCCCTGCTGGAAATAGATCACGGGCCCGAAATTCACGTAGTACTCCACGAACCCGCTCGCACGCTGACCGAGGAAGAGGGAGAAGACTCCGAACTCGACGCCTTCCGAGCTCGTCATATCCAGCGAGTAGCTTACATCTCCGTACGCGCCCCGGTTGATCTCAACGAAAGTGCCGAATGACGTGGCAAATGAGTCCAGGATGATGTCCCGCGCAGCGACCAGATCGAGACTCGCGGGCATGAACCAGACTTGCATGAAGTCGTATGGGCCCGTCAGCGTAATGCTCGCGATCCCATCCTGTGACGCGACAGAGGCCGTGTCGATCATCCACGAACCCGTGGTGTTATGGTGGAGCCGGTCATCGGCGATGTGAAGCTCGTTGCACCGGCCTGCGCGGCAACAGCGCTCATCCCCGTGGCCGAAACCAGCATGGAGGAGACAATCGATAGAAGAAGCAAGAATCTGACGAAAATCCGCGGCTCTTTCAACACCTTTTCTCCATTTCGTGCGCCAGTGCGGTGTCCGGCCCTGTTAACCGCTTCCTAAGACCCGACACGCCCTGCCGCCGCTGGGCCCAGGACTTCCGAAACAGTGCAGCGAAGCTTCATGCGAGCGGCGTGACTACTCACCACCGTGGCTTGTGTCCTATGAACGCGCACCTTAGTGAAAATAACGCCGGACGGGAACTGGTAGTTCCCATATCGCCTCGCTGGAACAAATCGATGGCCGTTTCCATTCGGGACGCCATCAGGGCCAGCGCCGCACCGTTCGTATCTCAGTGGGAGGAGTTATTCCAGTGATCGCCGTTTGCGGGTAAACTGCCAGGGACACAGAACGACCGAACATTTCTTGCGCCTATCCGCCGTCGAACGAGGACGCCTATCGTGAGCACCATGAGGACACCACACGACTTCTTCGTATCGCGAGTACGCGAGGCAGCTCCATCCCCGACCCTGGCCGTCTCCGATCGCGCGCGCCAGCTCAAGGAAGAGGGGGTGGACGTCATCGACCTTGGTGGCGGCGACCCAGACTTCATCACTCCCGAGCACATCCGCCAGGCAGCCATTAATGCGATGAACGCGGGCGAGACTCACTATGTCGCCAGCGCCGGCACAGCGGCCATTCGCAAGGCAATCGCGCAAAAGCTCCTGGACGACAATGGCATATCCGTGAATCCGGCGAAGGGTATTCTGGTTACCCCCGGTGGTAAGGCAGCACTCTTCCAGGCCATCATGGCCTTCGTCGAGCCGGGCGTTGATGTGATGATTCTCGAGCCCGCCTGGGTCTCCTATACGCCGATGGTCGAGCTTGCCGGCGGCCGGGCGGTTCACGTGGGCCTCAACCCGGACGAGAGCTTCGCCATCACCCGAGAGCTTCTCGATGAGCACGTCACGCCGGAATCACGCATCCTGCTGCTGAACTCGCCGAATAATCCAACCGGCCGCGTGGCAACAAGTGAGGAGCTCTCAATCGTCGCGGACTTCGCCCAGGAACATGATCTTCTCGTCTTTACCGACGAGATGTACGAGAAGATCATCTATGACAAGAACACCCACACCAGCATCGCGACCCTACCCGACATGGCAGCCCGCACATTGACGTTCAACGGACTTTCCAAGGCCTACGCGATGACCGGCTGGAGGCTCGGGTACGTAGCCGGACCCGATGCCTTCATCGATAAAATCTCGACGATCCACAGCCATTCTGTGACGTGCGCGACGTCCTTCGCGCAGGCTGGTGGTGTCGCCGCCTACACCGGTCCCCAGGAGATCATCCAGGAGATGGTCTCCGCCTGGGATCGCCGCAGAAAGTTGGTCACGGAGGGTGTGAACAGGATCAAGGGTCTCAGGGTGCAAACCATCGAGGGTGCGTTCTACGCATTTGTTGACGGCCGGGAAACCGTCATGGACGCCGTCACGCTATCCAAGACGCTCCTTGATGACGCGGCCGTCGCAGTCGTTCCTGGCACGGCGTTCGGTGACGCAGGCGAGGGCCACTTTCGCCTCTCGTTTGCGACCAGCGATGCCGTGCTAGAGACATCCCTCGAGCGCATCGGCAAGCTACTCGGAACGCGAGATTAAGGGCGTAACGCCCGATAACAACGTCTGTAACCGTTCAAGGAGTTTTCATGACCATTGACGCACGACTCTCGGAGCTGGGACTTGACCTCCCCGAACCCATCTCGCCGGCAGCGAACTATGTCCGGCACCAAACCACGGGAAACCTGCTCTTTATCAGTGGTACCGGCCCATCTTCTGAGCACAAGAAGGGCAAGGTCGGTGCTGAGGTCTCTCTCGAGGAGGCCTATGCCGCTGCGCGGAGTGTCGGGCTTCAGATTCTTGCCACTGCCAATGCGGCACTCGGATCGCTCGACCGCATCACCCGGACGGTGAAGGTCCTTGGCATGGTGAACAGCGACCCAGGCTTTGGCGAACACCCCAAGGTCATCAACGGCTGCTCGGACCTCCTCGTCGAGGTTCTTGGAGATGCTGGAAAGCACACCCGGTCAGCGATCGGTTTCGCCTCGCTTCCCAATCAAATCAGCGTGGAGATAGAAGCGACCTTCGAATTCGAGTAGTATCTGGCGAAGAACGCTACACAAGCGAGAGGGCGGATGCACGGTGCTTGCAACAGCGCCGGGGAATGCATCTTGCCTTCTCATTTCATCACGTGCAACGATGACTTCGGGCACATACCGATGTGCTTTACCGTTTTGAGGATCCAATGGTGGACAAGAAGAAAACTCCGTTTACGCGGGAAGGATTCGAACGCGTCAGCAAAGAGCTGAAGGAACTGGTCGAGGTCAAGCGTCCGGAAATCGTGTCTGCGGTGGCAGAAGCCCGCTCGCACGGCGATCTGCGGGAAAACGCGGCCTACGATGTTGCCAGGCAAGACCAGGCGATGATCGAGAAGCGGATCTCCGACCTTGAGAACAAGCTTCGAAACGCGGAAATCATTGAGGATTCAGACAGGGGCGTCGAGGGCGTTGTGGCCTTGGGCCGCACCGTCACGGTCGACTTCGACGGTGACGAAGAGGTATACAAGATCGTCGGGCCTGCCGAAGCCATGCCGATCAAGGGTTTGATCTCCGAAGAATCGCCTATGGGCAGCCAGCTTAAGGGCAGGAAGGTCGGCGACCGCGTGACGGTCCAGACCCCGGGCGGCCGGGCCGAGATCCTGATCAAGGCAGTTGAATAACCTTTCGCATCGAGAGCTCTCGCGAAAAGCCCTCAGGTGGCTGCTCAAATGGCGCCATCCACTCTGGTGGCTCCCCGATGTGCCATCAGAGCAGGAC
>JAUJLY010000073.1 GCA_030447145.1 Thermomicrobiales bacterium | reverse complement strand
GCCACTGGGTCTCAGGGTTTAGAACAGGCGGGGTAGCAGGTTGAGCAGGAGGGTGAGGATGATGGATGCTACCACTGAGACAAGTAGTGAGATCAGGAGGCATCCCGGTGAGCAACCGTAGACTTGCACACGTCCGCCTTTAAACTCCTGAGGCCCAAACATTCGTTTCATGGTCACTGTTCCTCCCCGTTCCTGTCGTGTCTGGCACGAACTTTTTTGGCAAGCATCACCGCCTCACCCGCATGCCACCAAGGCAGGGCCAATGCCACGGATAATTCCGAACCGTTAACAAAAAACGAGGAGGCTGGAAGAGCCTCCTCGTATCCCCGCGTGCGCGTGATGTCGACACTAAGCCTGGGTTGACTTCCAGACGCTATCGATGGTGGCCCGGCAGCGATCGACGATGGTCGGATCGAGCACCGGAACCTCATCGTTGTGCTTCAGGTCAAGAAGCACCGCTTCGGGGATGACGTGATTGAGCTCCTGCACCATGCTAGCGTAGGTGCGCAGCCCCTCTTCGGCAAACTGCTGCGTGGCATGGTCCTCCAGCGCCATAGCAGTGGTATGGAGCATTGTGTAGGCGATCGCGACATGGTTGTAGGCGGTGTAATCGTCGCGGAGCGCCTTGGAGACGGAATCGTTCCGCATCTTGTCGATGATACCGGCGGCCTTGCCCAGCAATTCCGAGCCAGCCTTGATAATCAGATTGCCGGTAGTTGAACCGTACTGCTCCTGATACGCAATGGCGCGCCGCTTGCTCGCCCGGACGGAATCATGGAAATGCTTGATGGCCTGGTTCAGCGAGTCGCTTGGTGCCTCAAGCTTCAGCTGGTGGTCCATCGCCTCTTCGACATGCGACTCAAGCGCAACGATATCGCCGAGCCAGTCGGAGATTGTGGTGTTTACTTTCTTCTCTTGATCGGTCATGTGTTCATTCTCGCTTTCTCGTTGTGGGAAAGAACCCTGAACGGATTTCCGCTGGGGAATACTCGCAAGAGCGCTGCCACTGCCGATGGAGGCTGCGCGGCTCGCTGATGGTGCCAGTCCTGCCTCTCGCTATCGCTGGTGTGCTGTCCCTACTGGGGACCCGTCCAAACCCTGCCCATTAGGGGCTAACTCCAGGCCCTGCCAGCAGAGCCCCGGGGTAAAACCCCCCGCGACCCGCCCGGTATGGCGCTACGAGAGTAAATGTGTAGTTTAGGTTCATACTTGTCAATATAGCAGTCCGGTGCCCTGCGGGGAACAGGATGTGATGGAAGCAATACTGAACACGAGAACGCACGCATCTACATAAGGAAAGCAAAGGTGGCACGATGACTGAAGCCGGACTGTCGCAGATCTATTCAATCGGCGAAGCTGTCGCGGAACTGCAGCGCATCTACCCTGACGTCACGCATTCCTCGCTCAGGTTTCTGGAGCGCGACGGCTTTGTGGAACCGGAGCGCACTCCGGGGGGCCATCGGCAATATCGCCGAAAGGACATTGACCGCGTTCGGATGATTAAGGACTGGCAGGCAGAACGGCTTACGCTGGAAGAAATCCGGGAAAGGATCCAGCGCCTGGAGTCGATGCCGGAGCCAGAGAATCTCTGGCCGCGGTTCCTCGACCTTGCGCTCAAGGGCCAATTTCAGCAGGCGGCGGCGATCATCCTCGGTGCGGACGAGGTCGGCATGCCGTTGGTCACCATCTTTCAGGATGTCCTGACACCGGCCCTCATTGAAGTGGGCCGGCGGTGGGCCACGAATGATCTCAAGGTCGGGGAGGAGCACGAGGTTACCGAGCTCTGCCGGGACCTCATTTCCGAGCTAACAATGCGCCATATGGGGCGGGTGGTTGAGGGACCGATCGTCCTTGTTGCAGCCGTAGAGACTGAGATGCACGATCTCGGACTCCGGATGGTCTGCGGGCTGCTTCGCCAACGCGGCGCCCACGTGCATTTCCTGGGGTCCAACGTGCCAACACCCTTTCTGCTGGAATCGGTACTCTTGCGACGACCAGACATGGTCCTCCTGTCGGTCACGCTGGAAGAGCATCGGCCGTCGCTGGAGCGAGCCATTGAAGCACTCCGTCGGGAGTTGCCCGGAGGTGTATCCCCCGTGGTCGTTATTGGCGGGCAGGGCGGAGTGAACGCCGGTGATGCCTTCACGGGTCCGGAGACGAATGTGATGGAGCCGGGTGGGCTGTCGACCGCAGTGGATGAAATCCTCCGGTATGGTACGCGTGCTGACCAATGATTGGCACGATGCTTGCATCAGACACTGCATATCAGACCTGTTGCCACCACGAAAGGACCAATAGAGATGGCGAATCGATACACCGGCGGTGCCAGCGTGGTAAGCATGGATGGCTACGACGTCGGCACTGTGGAGCGCATCGACGACGAATACCTTGTGGTGCGTCTGCGGAACAGCCCTCGTTCCATGCGTGTCCCATTTGACGTAATCGACGATAAGGCAAGCACCACCGACCGTATAGTGATCCAGGGAGCTGTGGGCGACCTCGAAGCGAGCCGGACGAATCCACGTATCACGGAGCCGGGTGATGGAGTAACCCTTCCCCTGGTGGGCGAGGAGGCCATAGCCCATGTCCATGAGGTGAGCCGCGGTCGGGTCGTCATCGACAAGCATGTGGAGATGGTGCCGCACGAGGCCAAGATTGATGTCGGCACGGATCGGGTCAATGTCGAGCGGGTGGCGGTGAACGAGGAAGTGGACCAGCCTCCTACCACCCGGCAGGAAGGTGACACGTTGATCGTGCCGGTTGTCGAGGAAGTGTTGGTCGTCACGAAACGATACCGGATCATCGAAGAGGTACACGTCCGCAAGTACCGCGATGTCCAGACGGAGACATTCCAGGAAGATCTCAAGCGCGAGGTGGTTGAGGTGCGTGAGATCGATGAGAACGACCAGCTCGTCGAGCGATAAGCGACATCTGCGCATATAGAAACCCCCGATCTTCAAGACCGGGGGTTTCTGTATGCGCAGATGTCGCTCCTGTAGAGGGTGCCCTTCCGCATACTGTCTACCGGCCTGGCGGCACTGAGTCACGTGTCAGGGGGTAACGGTCGACGCATATCGTGAGCCGAGACTTTGGGCAGGCTGGCGCGGCACGTATAAAAAGCGGCGAGCAGATGCCCGCCGCTTCTCTGCATCCCCTGATCGTTATCTAGACCGGGTCGACGTCATTGTTGCGGGTGCGAGTATTGTTGCGATCGAAGTCGACATTATCTCCCTCGATGGTTACTTCCTCACGCCGCACCGTATCCGAGACGCGCTCGGTGTGCGTTCGCGCAGCCTTGTCGACGTCAATCTCCTCGACGACACGGGCGCGCTTCTCAATGTCGACTTCCTCGCCGCGGAGCGGAACCTCGATGGTGCCCTCCTCGAACGCGTGGTCGTCCGCGGTGACGGGACGATCGACACGGCGTCGGGTGACTTCGACCTCTTCCTCGGTCACCGGGACCTCAAGCGTCTGCTGCTCCTGGACCACATTCTTGTCAATCCGGACCTCGCCGCGCTCGACTTCGCGTGTGGCCGCGGCAAGCTCTTCCTCGTGCACCTCGATGACCGAGTCGTCAACTCCGCGGGTGACCCCTGCATCGACTCCGTGGTCCACGGCGGTGCCGGTCTCGACGCCCGCGAGGGTGTCGCGGTCGTCATCGTAGGTCGCCACCTCCGGCTCGCCGACCGCTCCAACGCGGCCGGAATCTTCTACAACAACGCCGTCTCTGTCTGTAACGAGATCGGTATCGCCATAGACGTCGCGGTCATCAACGATCGTCGCTTGGTCACCGACGGTTGTCGTCTCTCCGTAGGTAGCTCCGGCCGCCGGCGGGTTGCTCCACTCCTGCTCAAGAGCCTCATCCTTGGTGACATTCAGGTATACCTGATCGTCATCGTAGGATGAGATGGCGGTCATCGGGATGTAATGATCCTGCGGGAAGAAGAAACCCTTCCGCACGATAAAATAATCCTGCTCGACACCGTCGATATCGCCGACTTTTTCGCCGTCGGCACCGACGACTGTCATCCCGTTTTGTGGAATGAACTGATTCATGTCACGGTCCATTGGTGTACCTCCTGAAGATACTGATGCTTGTGTTTTTGCATCCAAATCAATATCGAGAAACGTTTCGGTAATCATTACCGCTGCGTCGCCCTCCTCTTGAGATAGCACGCACGGGCCGTGCCACACTTGTTGCTGAGACGATCATGGGTTTGTCAGAGCACGACGAGAGGACCCGTAGTGGCCAGTGATCAGGCGTTCCGGAGCAGCGGGAGACGCTTGCCATAGGCCCGGACCAGTTCGTGCATTCGCTCATCCCCGCCAGGCAGGTTCATTGTCGGAATCACTGGCGGTGTGACGCCGATCATGAGTAGCCGATGCGTCGTCTCGACCACGATGGCATTGATGAGCGCTGTACCAATGACGGATGAGGCGCCTCCAACCGGAAACTCAACTCCTGGGATCTGGACGAGAGCATCACCGCGCGGGACGCAGGTGTCGATTGTGATATCGGCAACGTCGGCAAGACGCTGACCGGATTCATGCCGTGATGGAGCACCCGCGTAGTGCATGTCGGAGGTGATGGCCACGGTGCGAGCATCACGCGCCTTCGCTTCGAGGACCGCCTCTATCGGCACCGGGTTGACACCGGAATTGCTGATCACGATCACCACTTCGCCATTGCGGATATCGTGGGTGCCAGTCACGACCCGGGCATAGCCAGAGGTGCGCTCCAGCAGCGTCGCATTGACCATCCCGAACAAAGTCAGGTTGGGGTCCAGTATCGGATTGAGCGGCATCAGGCTGCCCGCCCGGTGAAACACCTCTTCGGCAACCATGTGCGAATGCCCACTGCCAAAGAGATGGACAATGCCTTCGGCCGCAATGGAGTCAGCCATCCAGGCAGCCACACTCTCAATCCTGGTCGCTTGGGAATCCAGCACTTCTTCGAAGAGAGCGTAGATGCGGCGAAAGTAGTCCCGGTAGACATTCGGCTGGTTCATTGGCTCCTCATGGGTACTTGCCAACTGAGACGGAGCTAAGCAGATCGAAGCTCGTGCTGATCCTGCTTTCAGTGGGTGGTCGGCAGCGACGAATGCCCGCGCATTCGTCGCCGACAAAGGATGCGGCTCCTGACGCTGCGTTGAGAGAAGTGGTTCAGGCTTCAACGTCCGAACCACCCGAAAGGGCGTTCCGGGTCTCAAGAAGATATGAGAGGGTTACAAACCTACGGCTGCTACTCGCCCTGCAACGTGCAATCTTCGAAGTTGAGCGGACTCTCGCCGAGGGTGAGTTCCACTTCGCTTTGCTCACCATCCCGAATGACGCTCAGTGTGACGGTCTCGCCTGGTTGATGCTGGAACATGATATCCGCCAGCGCCCGGGTTGGGGTAATCTCGACGCCTTCGATGGCAGTGATAATGTCCCCCGTCTGCAGATCGGCTTGGTCCGCCGGGCTTCCGGCTTCGATTTCCGTGACGAGGATGCCGTGATCGACCGGCAGGTCATACTGGTTCGCGAACGATGAGTCAATTGAGTGGAAAGCGATGCCTACCCACGCCTGTGTGACAGTGCCGGTCTCGATCAGTTGCTGGACTGCCGTCTTTACTGTGCTGCTGGGGACGGCAAAGAAGAGACCCTGGACCGGCTGGCCACCCTCAGCGACGGGAATCCCCAGTGTATTGACGCCCACAACCTCGCCTTGCAGGTTGAACAGCGGTCCTCCGGAGTTCCCAGGGTTGATCGCGGCGTCATGCTGGATCAGGTTGCTGTAGTTCTGGCAGGTGGCGTTGCCACTAGAGAGCTGGTTACGGCCAAGCGCGCTCACAATGCCAGCGGTCACCGAGTTGGAGAAGGCTCCAAGCGGTGAACCGATGGCCAAAATATCCTGCCCAGGCTGGAGTTCAGCGGAGCTTCCGAACGGGACCGTCGCGGGGACGGCTTCCGGGTCAATCTTTACCACCGCCAAGTCGTCCCGCGGATCGGTCCCGATCAGTTCCGCCTCAACCTCGGTGCCATCCTGCAACAGCACGGCAAACTCGGCGCCGCCTTCGACGACGTGCCAGTTCGTGACGATGTGGCCCTCCTCGTCAATGATAAAGCCGGTGCCTGCCCCTTGGGTCTGGGGTTGAGACTGGGCATCACCGAGGAGTGCCGGATTAGTGGCGAGGTTATAGACCGTGACCACAGCCGGGGCGACCTCATCGACCACTTCGACCTTGGTCATCCCCACTGCGATATCCTCCTCCACCGTTTCTCCGCTGGTCACGGGCGGGACGTCACCGACAACCTCCTCAGTTGGAGCAAGGGTGGCGGATGCGACATCGTCTTGTCCAATCTCGCCTGTCTCCTGCGCGCTCTCTGGACCACAGGCGACGATGAGGATTGCGACGAGCCCAATCGAGGTGAGACGGGCGAAACGACTCGGTAGTGAGGGGCATATAACGTTCATGAATGGCCTTTATTGATGGACCTGTAAACCGTCGCGGGTGACTTGAGACTATCGCGCCTGGCTAGCGACATCGGGAGCGCCGCAAGAGGTCCTCCTGGTCGCCGGTAATCCTAACGGATGGACGGTCGCCGCAGTAGCACAAATCCGATGAGTCAGAACCGCCAACGGTCACCAGGAGGAGTGACATTGTCGACGACGCGCCCGCAGCCACGGTGCGGTGCATGCAGCCCTGCGTCAGCCTTCCGGAGTGCCGGTGACCGGGGTTGGCGCATCCGGTGGGATGATCCGGATATCCTCGTCGTTGATTTCGTAGACGCTGGAGTTCTGGAACCCGCCAGCACGTTGGACGAGTTGGCACGGCAGGCTCTCATTATCCAGCGCGAGCTCGTAATCAATTCGCTCCCCGAGCTGCGTTGTATCGATAAAGGTGTAGAGCGTGCACGATCGATCGATGACCTGGACCGTCCCCGATTCCTTTGCCGGACGCTGCCGCATCTCCTCACTCACGGTGCCAAAAGGTGTTCCTGGCTCGCGGGTGATGTAGCTGACCCGATATCCCACCGGGGTGTCAGGGGGGATCACCCCGGGATCCAGCGTCACCCAGGTGTCGGACCCAACCTCCGGCGCAACGGATGTGCCTACGAATATCCCCCACATATAGACCGTGCCATCGACGAAAACCAGTTCGTTCACCACCTGGTCGCCCATGAGTTCGACAATGCGTCGGCTGTTTGGCGCGCTCCACTCCTCCACGGTAATCATGCCCTCTGCCACCGGTGTCTGGCTCTCTCCCCCGGTCGGTACCGGCCCGGACATCGTGGTAACACGCATGGTGGCCACCTTTGGCCATGCCTCGTCCACCTGTCCGAGGAGGTTCCCCACGGTCAGTTCCCCTTCCGCCGCCGTTGGCATGGGGTTCGATGAGGGGACGTCGACTGATCCAGTCTCGCCCGTGTCAGGGGCACTCCCCGAATTACAACCGACCAGGAGGATCGCGATGACCCCGAGTGAAAGCAATCGGGCGAACTGATGATTGGACGGCAGGGACAGAAGGTACATGAACGGCCTTTGCAAATGGAAGATCGATGAATGGCTGGTGGACTGGCTGTCGATGTCGCCTCTGGCGCATGGCAGGAGCTACCTCGCGGGCCGATGTGCTGTCGCTAATCCTAGCGGACTGGAACCATGGCTGACGGCAGGCATGCGCATTACTGGCATACCGGGGGATCATCTCTGCGATTATTCCTTCCGCGTGAGAAGCGTATTCAGTGCGTCGCGTAATGCCCGAAGCATCGATCCGGTTTCCGGGGAGGAAGCCAGGTCGTCGTGATCGACTCGGCTGAGCGAGCGGGTGAGGGCGGAAACTTCCCTGGCAACTCGTTCGCTGTCGAACTTCGGCGCAGCGATAAGCTCCGCCATGCCGGATGCGTTTGTGCTCCGGACAGCGTCGAGGATCGCCTCCGTCTGCGCCCGCAAGTCCTCCGGCGCCGTTGGTGTGACAAGCGCATAGAGATCGTCCAGTGCCCTCCTCACGGCATCAGGATCGTTGTCATGATCGATTCTAAGGGAACGGAAGGCTTTGGCCAGCCTGCTCGCTTTGGGAGCCGGCAGTTTCTCCGACACAATCAGCTGGCGCAGCGCGTCCTGCCGGATGGCAGGGAGGCCCTGAAGCGCTCGCGACTGCTTCTCGCTGAGGCGGCCACTCTGGATATCCTCCTGCGCTGCATCGGGGAGCTTCTCTGTCCCGAGCAGCTGGAAGAGCCGGCTGCGCTTGATGCCGACCGTCTCAGCCACCTGCTCCCAGGGGACGCCGCCCAATTGCTCCCGCAGTGACCGTAGGGCTGCTGCGCGGTCGATCGCGTTGAGGTCATCGCGGATGACGTTTTCCATCAGTTGCTGCAGCAGCCGTCGCTCCTCGGGGACATCCCGCACAAGCGCGGGGATCGCGCTGAGCCCGGCCCGCCGAGCGGCCCGCCAACGGCGTTCACCATGGACGATGACGTAGATGTCGCGCTCCTGCTCGTAACGCACGACGATCGGTTGCAGTACACCCTCAGTGCGAATGGAGGACGCCAGCTCTTCCAGGCGTTCCTCGTCGAACGTCCGTCGTGGCTGGTGCGCGTCCGGCTCAATCCGGGGGAGCTCGATCTCCTTGGCGTCGGCGAGATCAGCAACCCCAGTTGCTTGGGGTCGAGTGTCACTGAAGAGCGCATCAACGGTGAACCGGCGACGGGACCGGCCGGCGCGTTCAGTCATTCCCTGCCTCCTCCAGCCAGCGACCAACATCCCTGTAGGCCGCGGCGACATTCGATCGCGGCATGTATTGCAGAACGCTGGTGCGTTCGGCGGTTGATTCCGCTCCTCGAACGGAGAGCGGGATTGCCGGGAGGAGTGGCAGATCCGGAAATTGCTCTTCGAGCTGCACCAGCATGTCCTGCGCGAGACGCGACGAGTGATGGACCTTGGTCGGCAGGAAGCCAAGCACCCGGAGACCTGGGTTGAGGCGCGAGATACGCCGGATCGTCTCGAAGAGGCGCTTCAGCACCATGAGGGAAAGTGGATGTGGCTCAATCGGAACCACCAGCTCCCCGGTCGCGACCAGGATATTGATCGAGATGATATTCAGCGCTGGCGGAGAGTCGACCAGGACATAGTCGTAGGCGGAAAGATCGGCGGCATGTAGCCGGTGATCCAGCTGGCGTTCGCGCTCGAGCACGTTGAGCAGCTCAAGCTCTGCTGCGGCGAGATCCGGATGGGAGGGCACGATGTCGATGCCTGTGATAGTTGTCGGGTGGGTAACCTGGTCGATGCCGATCTCGTCGTCCAGTAGCAGGTCGTAGACCGAGAGATCAAGTGAGGTGACGTCTGTGCCGATGGCCATTGAGAGGCTCGCCTGCGGGTCGAGGTCGATGGTGAGCACGCGGCAGCCGCGCTCCGCCAGGGCAGCGGCGACATTCAGGGTGCTTGTTGTCTTGGCGGTGCCACCCTTTTGATTGAAGAAGGCAATGACGCGGGTCATCCGGGGCTGTGCTCGATCCTCTGGTGCGAAGCCAGGGTAGGTCCCTGGTGGTGCCAAGGAGGGCACCGATGCTCGCTTCATCATACCGAGCAGGTGGGAGGCCGTGCATCTTTGGAGGGGTGGACATCTCCGTACTCAGGAACGTGGAAAGGAACAGCAACGATCGGCCCCATCATCGTGGCCGCGTTGGTAGGCGAGATGGTGCTGGTTATTCAGTCTCCATCCCCTCCTGAGCCAGGAGGTCACATGAAAACCTCGACTGCTTCAATGCGCTACTACTTTGAAGCCGTCGAGGTTTCGTCCGGCTGTCTTGCCGTTGGTTTCGGTATCGCATCGCCTGATCAGACTGTCACCGTGCTGTCGCCCGGTTCGGCCATCACATCGCGGCGGGCCGATTGGTCCGCGCTCGCAACCGGCTCCTGACGGAGGTTCTGGCCCA
>JAUJLY010000072.1 GCA_030447145.1 Thermomicrobiales bacterium | reverse complement strand
GCACCACGATTGGCCGAGTGTCCGACCCCGCACGTCAGCACTCATCCGCAGACCCGGCACAAGCAGACCCGCCTTTCGGACGAGCGAACCGCTACGCGCATCTTCCGGGAACTCGTGCGGGCGCGCACGTCACTCCTCGTCTATGAGGCGATGGCGGATGTTCCGCTCGCCACATTCCGCTATCGCACGCCGCTCGAGGAGACGACGGGCTTTGAGCTGGAGCCGCGGATCGGTCTCGTGCCGATCATCCGCGCGGGTCTCGGTATGGTCGAGGCCGCCGCGGATATCATCCCTCACTCAGAGGTCTGGCACCTCGGAATGTACCGGGATGAGCAGACGCACGAGCCGGTCTCGTACTACAACAAACTGCCCAAGACATGCCCGGACGACCTGATCATCGTGCTTGATCCGATGCTCGCAACCGGTGGCTCCGCTCGCGATGCCATAAGCGTGCTCAAGGCATGGGGGGCGACATGGATCAAGTTTGTCGGGATCATCGCTGCACCGGAAGGCGTTCACGAGTTGCAGCAAAGCCATCCCAATGTCGATGTCTATGTTTCCGTGCTGGACCGCGAACTGGACGAGAATCACTTCATTCGTCCCGGCCTCGGCGACGCCGGTGACCGGCTCTTCGGAACGGTAAGGCAGGAGCAGGAGTGATCCACTCACTTCCCCTGATCGTTATCATCACGACCGGTGGCACCATTGGCAGCCGGCTCGACCCGAACACGGGTGCCGTCTCGGCTGCCGAGAGCGCAGAGGATCTGATTGCCCTGGTCCCGGATTTCCCAGCCATCGCTCGCATCGAGCTCAAGCCCTGGATCTCGGTCAATAGCTGGAACATATCACCGGCAATGATGTTCGACCTGTTGCAGGAGGTCCGTGCCACACTGGACCGGCCAGAGATTGCCGGTGTGGTTATCACGCATGGCACGGACACCGTTGAGGAGACGGGCGTGATGGCCGAGTTGCTGGTCGAGTCGGAAAAACCGGTGGTCTTTGTCGCGGCGATGAGGAATCTCTGCGAGCTGGGTGCAGAGGGTCCCCGCAATTTGCTCGATGCCGTATCCGTGGCAGCAGATCCCGATTCAATCGGTCGTGGGGCGCTCCTGGTCGCGAACGAAACCGTCCATGCGGCGCGTTACCTGGTCAAGACGAACACCACCAACCCTGCATCCTTTCTCTCGCCCGACTACGGGCCGATGGGGCTGATCCCGGCGATCGGCCTTCGTTACCTACACGCTGCGCCAAAGCGCCGGTTCCTCGATGTACCCATGCTCGGCGGTCCAGTTCATGTGATCAAAGCCGTCTCCGGTTCTGACTCGTCGCTTCTGGACTGGCTGATCGATCAGGGGACAAAGGGCATCGTGCTTGAAGGGTCTGGTGCGGGGAATGTGCCGGCCGGGATGCTGCCGGGCATTGAGCGGGCGCTTGACGCGGAGATTCCCGTGGTCCTCACCACTCGTGTGCTCTGGGGTTTCCTCGCTGCGACGTATGGCTCCGGCGGGGCACGTGGTGGAGGATTTGACCTTCAGCAGATGGGCGTCATTCCGGCGCCACATCTTCCCTCGCCCAAGGCCCGTATTGTTCTCATGCTCGCGCTAGGCGCCGGGCTTTCGCTGGACGAAATCCGGGACCTGCTGGCGGAACCCTAGCGAAGCCTATGGGGCCAATGCAGGAGATCAACCGCCCCGGCTATCGAGCATTCGCTCGATATGGCCGCCATCGTCCCCGGCAAAGATCTGGTCCAGATCGATCTCATCCTTGAGGAAGAGGTCCACACCGGCCTCCTCCAGTGCTGCCCGGAATCGACCAACGAGCGCGAGCTCTCTCTCGTTCAAGTCGTACCCGTGGCGCTCAAGCGCACCATCGAGATCGGCGCCTGCCTCCGCCCGGAATGCCTGATCGCTCATAGCCTGCTCAGCCAACCGCTTCAGCAGCGGCATTCTAATCTCGTCGTGTGCCATCTCGTGCCTTTATCGTGTTTCAGTCGGGATCCGCCCCCAACTGGGGGCGGGACGGTCCCTATTCGTTCACGCACACATCGCAGGGTGTGTACCGCCCACCCGTTTGGGGAAGGTCGCTACACGCTACGGGCTTGAGCCACCGCATCGACCAGCGCACGCGCTCGCTCCGTCAGCAGGGACCAGTCCTTGCCGGCGACGGTCTCCCCATCGACCAGATTGCTTCCGATGGCGACGCCAGCAGCACCTGCCTTGATAAACTCCGCGCAGTTTTCGAGCGAGACACCACCTGTGGGTATGATAGGGATCTGCGGCAAAGGGCCATGCACATCCTTGATATATTTTGGACCGACAGCGCTCGCGGGGAAGAGCTTCACGAATGTCGCGCCACCCTCCCAGGCGGTCAGCATCTCCGTCGGAGTAAACGCACCGATCACCGTCGGCACATCATAGCGCCGGCACATCCGGATCGTTTCGATGTTGGTTGTTGGGGTCACGACGAACGACGCGCCCTGCAGCATCGCTGCTCTCGCCGTCTCGGGGTCGAGCACAGTTCCTGCCCCCACCGCCACAGCGTCTCCCATCACATCGACAACCGAGGAGATCGCATTACCTGCTCGTGGATTGGTGTAGGTGAACTCCACCGCCCGAATTCCGCCCTCGTACAGCGCTCGGACCAGGTCCACAGCAGCGGAATAGTCGTTTAGACGGACAATGGCAACCACACCGGGATGACTCAGTTGGTCCAACACTCGTTTCATGTGGATCCCCTCGGCGATACGCCAACCCGAGGCTGGCGGGTAGGTGTCACTCCCCGTGTACGCGACACCCTCCAGGAACACCATGACGGTCTCCCTCAGGATGTGGTCGACACAAAGCACTATGCCTGTTCTGCCTCGAGCGCCGCCGCCGCTTTCTCGAGCACACCTTCGTCCGCGAGTGACTCAAGCTCGGAGACGACGCGATCGAACTCGGCTACACCAGACTGGATTGGAGCGGGTGTCTCCAGATCGACGCCCGCGGTCCTCAGCACATTCATCGCGTAATCCGACGATCCGGCCGACAGCATTGCCAGGTAACGCTCCCGGGCTGGCTCACCCTCGTCCCGCACGGCTGTCGCGATATTGATCGCCGAGGAGAGCCCTGTGGCGTACTGATAGACGTAGAAGGCATTATAAAAGTGAGGAATCCGCCCCCACTCGATCCTGATTCCCTCGTCGATATCGATACCCGGCGTATAGCTCCCACTCAGGTCGCTGTAGAACGCGCTGAGCACGTCGGGTGTCAGGGCGTTGCCTGCCTCCACTGCCGCGTGCGTCATCTGCTCAAACTCGGCGAACATTGTCTGCCGAATCACCGTGCCAACATAGGTATCGGCAAACCTGTTGAGCAGGCTGAACCGCTGCACAGGGTCCTTGCCCTCGTCCTGTGCCAGCAGGTGCCATGACAGCAGGACCTCGTTCACAGTCGACGCAATCTCGGCGAGGAAGATGCTGTAGCCTGCGTACTGAATGGGCTGTGCCTTCTCTGCATAGAAACTGTGCATCGCGTGTCCGGCCTCATGGGCGAGCGTAAAGACGTCGGAGAGCGTTGAGTTCCAGTTCATCAACATCACCGGCGGCGCACCGTACGCGCCCCACGAGTACGCGCCCGACCGCTTGCCCTTTGTCTCGTGAACATCGACCCAGCGGGATTCGAACCCGTGCCGCAGGTCGTTCACATACTGCTCACCGAGTGCGCCGACACCCTTCAACACGATTTCCACCGCGTCCCGATAGCCATACTGCTTACGGGACTCCGGAGCAAGGGGGACCCGAAGATCGTATCGCTTGAGCTTGTCAACGCCGAGTGCCCGTCGCCGCAGTTCCAAGTAACGCGCGACTATCGGAAGCGCAGAGTCGCGAACGGTGTTGGTCAGGTTGGAGTAAACGGATACCGGTACGTTGTCATCGAACAGCGCTTGCTGCTGGGCAGACTCGTAGCCACGAAGTCGCGCTCCAACGACATCCTTCCGCACAGAGGAGCCGTGCAGCGTCGCCAGCGTATACGTGTGATCCAGATAGGGCTTGGCAAACTTCTCCGCCGCCTTCCGCCGGACCTCACGGTCACGGCTTTCCATCAGCTGTCCGTACCGACCCTTGGTCAGCGTCACCTCGTTTCCGTCCTCATCGACGACGGTTCCATACTCGATATCGGCGTTATCCAGCGCCGAGAACACCTCGCTCGGCGCCCGCGTTACATCCGCCATCTGAGCCAGGATCTCTTCGATCTCGGCTGACAGGACGTGCGCCCGCTGCCGCTCCAGATCCTCCAGTAGGTGCCTGTACCCGGTTAGCTCCGGGCTCTCGATCGCTGCCTGCAGAGCGTCTCCGGGCAAGCTCACCAGCTCAGGCTGGACGAATGCCAGCTCCTCGCCCGCCTTGATCGAAAGCGCCACTGCGCGCTCATACCGCGCCATCGCATCGGGATTCGTCTGGTCCTCATCGCGGCGGAGCGCAGCGTACACCATCAATACCTGGAGCCGCTGTTGCGCCTCATACAGGGCGTCCAGCGCCTCCCGGATCACCGTGGGCCCCTCGCCGAAGCGCCCTCGATAGGAAGCGACGCGAGCAACCTTCTCCGGTGCCTCCTCCGCGGCGGCATCCCACGCCTCAACCGACGTGAACATCTGGGACAAATCCCAGGTGTCCTCGACCGCGACATCCGCGCGCGTAAGTACATCAGTGGCGGTTTGATCGATCATTCGTCTCGTCCTCTATGCGTGCATGCTGGATTCCATCGCACCGGTACTGTATAGTCATTCGCCCGTATCCACGACGTGCGACATCGTTGTGCCACTTCCGGGGTGGGCCATGGCCGGGATCGACAGCGCGCCGATGACTGCATGTGCACCCTACCACGGGGTAACACGCATATGCAGCATTCCCGCGTGCACGGATTAAGAACCATTGCGTTTCGCCACCGCGAGGGGGAGGGCACCGACATGCGGATTTACTTCGAGCTTGCCCTGCGTGCCTTCCGACAACTCTTCGCGTACCAGGCTGCCATGTTGGCAGGCATCTTCACCAACTCGGTTTTCGGCGTCATGTTGTCCGCCGTGTACCTGGCACTCTTCGACTCCCACTCTGATGGGACATCAGTGGAGGGATTTTCCGCCAGGGAGACTGTGACATACGTCTGGATCGGCCAGGCGCTCATTGCGCCTGTCATGATCTGGGGTTGGTGGGAGATCATCAAGACGATCCGCACCGGTGCCATCGTGACGGACATGCTGAAGCCGCTGAGCTTCTTCGGCTTTTGGCTTAGTCGCGACCTGGGCCGTGCGGTGGGGCACCTGCTCCTGCGAGGCGTGCCGACGTTGATCATCGGGGCGCTTTTCTACGATCTCGTCTACCCCGGTACACCAGGCAGATGGATCGCATTCCTCGTCTCGATCCCGTTCGCCGTAATCGTCAGCTTCTGCTTCCGCTTCATGATGAACCTCTGGGGGTTTTGGGTCCTGGATCATCGCGGCATCGCAGGAATCGCGACGGTCATCGTCGGCGTAGCATCGGGACATCTTCTGCCCATCGCGTGGTACCCGGATGCCTTGCGCGATGTGTTCAACATGCTGCCCTTCCGGGCGATCGTCATGCTCCCCGTTGAAATTTGGCTTGGCCAGGCGGGTATCGTGGAAGGCCTGGGCCTGCAGGTATTCTGGATTCTCGTCATGACAGCCGCCGCGCACTGGTTACAGAGTGTGGCAGAGCGAAAAGTGGTGGTACAGGGTGGATAGTATGTTGACCCTTCGCCAGGAATGTCGCATCGCCATACGCATTGCTGGCATACGACTCCGGGGGCAGATTGCCTACCCTGCATCGTTCTGGATGCAGATCTTCTCAAGCTTCGTGATCCATGCCGCGGAGATTTTGGCCTTGTTGGCAATGTTCAACCGGTTCAATGACATGGGAGAATGGACCCTCGGCGAGGTCGCGTTTCTCCACGGCATCAGCATGACGGCCTTCAGCATCGGCGATACCATCGCAGTCGGCCTGGACAGCGTCCCCAGTCAGATTCGTGAAGGCGAATTCGACCGCGTGCTCATCCGGCCACTCTCGTCATGGATCCAGACCCTCGTCAGCGAGGTCTCGCTCCGGCATCTCGGCCAGTGCGCTCAAGGTGTGGTCATACTTGGGTTCGCGTTGAGCTGGACAGACATCCAGTGGACGCTCCAGAAAGCGCTCTTCATGCCCGTGATCATCGCAACAGGGGTCGCCCTCTTCATTGCCCTCTTTACGCTGGTTGCCATCCTGAGTTTCTGGACGGTCAACTCCATCGAAGTTGTCAACGCCTTCACCTACGGTGGATCGGATCTCGCCCAGTTCCCGCTCCACATCTTTGACCGCTGGATGCGGAACCTCTTCCTCTTTGTGATTCCGGGCGGATTTACTGCCTACTACCCTGCTCTCTACATCCTGGGGAAGGACGACCCTCTGGGCATGACCGATACCTTCCGGTTCCTGGGGCCGCTTGTGACCGCCGGCTTTTGTCTCGTCGTCGCGTGGGGTTGGAATCAGGGGATCCGTCACTATCGATCGACCGGCTCATGACTCAAGATGCTCCCCAGCCAGGTATTGGGCCTCACTGCGCTTACCACCAGCGCTATCGACGCGATGGACCCATTCGAACTCCATATAGATGAGATGAGGGGATGCACATGGATGGACCAATGATCGAAGCGAGAAATTTGGAGAAGCGCTTCACGGTACGACGGCACCGTGAGGGAGCATTTGGTGCCATGCGGAGCCTCGTCGATCGCGGCGGCAATGAGGTTTCCGCCGTCAAGGACGTCTCCTTCTCAATCAATCGCGGCGAGATGGTCGGATATATCGGCCCGAACGGTGCCGGCAAGTCGACAACCATCAAGATGCTCACGGGCATCCTCGTGCCTTCATCTGGAGAAGCCACAGTTGCCGGCTTCACTCCACGGGAGAGCCGGAAGCAGCTCGCGCAGCAGATTGGTGTCGTCTTTGGCCAGCGCACGCAACTCTGGTGGGATCTCGCATTGGCCGACTCCCTGGAGCTGCTACGCCACATGTACCGGGTACCGGAGAAGCGGTTCCGGGAGAACCTGAATCGTGCTCGGGAGTTGCTCGTTCTCGACGACTTCATGCATACACCGGTCCGTCAACTCTCGCTCGGCCAGCGCATGCGAGGCGACCTTGCCGCAGCACTCCTTCACGACCCCAAGATCCTCTATCTCGACGAGCCAACGATTGGGCTTGATATCGTGGCCAAGGCACGTATCCGGGAGTTCCTCGCGGCGCTTAATCGCGAGACACACGTAACCGTGCTCCTGACCACTCATGATCTCGCGGACATCGAGCAGCTCTGCAGGCGGATTATCGTGATCGACCGTGGGCAGGTGGTCTACGACGGCGAGCTGGGGGCCCTCCGGAACCGCTTCGGGGGCAAGCGCCACGTTATCCTCGACTTCGATCAGGATCCGGGTGATGCAATCTCAACCCTCGCTGGAAACAACCTGGAGATCGTGGATCACAATGGACCACGGGTACGTGTCGCCTTCGACAGGGAAACGACAAGCACCCCGCGGGTCCTCGCCCTGGCGAGCCACCACGGGACCGTGCGCGACGTGTCGATCGAGGAACCTGCAATCGAGGACGTCATCCGTCAGATGTACGAAGGGCCAGACAGCCAGCATCCCTAAAGCAATGTGCAATGAGATTGATCCCCAAGCCAACCTCGCGGAAGGTGTCGCGGACGACGCATAGGCAGTCACGTCGTGAATGAGCGGGAGCGGCCCCTTTGGCTGAGCCTGCAAGGCGAAAAGCGGCAGCGAGCCCCTGGCTGAGCCTGTAAGGCGAAAAGCGGCAGCGAGCGCTTGCCCCAGCAATAGCCTGCCCTCAGCCTGTCGAATGGGTACCGCACTCGCTGCCAAGAGGACCAGTTCGGCGGGTTCAGGGCAGGCTAGCGCGGCGTTCGTGGCCACGAACAGGCAGCACGCGTCGCACGTCCGATGATTGAGCCGGTGGGCGAAAAGTGTCTGCGGCCCGCTTTCCCAGGAGAGGAGCACGGATAGAATGCGGCGGTCTCATGTGACCTCGTCGTCTACACTATTCATGACGATCGAAACCGCCACACTGACCGGGATACTCCATGACCGCTTCCACCCAAATCATCTGCCGCGACTGCAACAACGCATTCATCTACACCGACGCCGAACGCGACTTCCGGGATTCCCGAGGTCTCACGCGCCCGGAGCTCTGTCCGGAGTGCCGGGGCAAGGAGCGCGCTCGCCGAAACGGGGATCTTATCTTGCTCTATCAGCGTGCAGATGCGCTCGACCCCTTCCTCATCAGCGGTGAAACGCCGGGTAACGGCCGTAATCACCGCGTCCGTGATACCCGCCAGCAGTACACAACGACTTGCGCCGCCTGTGGCAGCGAGACGAGTGTGCCCTTCGTCCCGCGGGGTGAGCGGCCGGTCTACTGCCGGTCATGCTACAACGCACGCAAGGGTCGCTAGCACCGCTGCAAGTCGAGAACTACGAGGACCGCCGCTCCCGCACTTGGGAGCGGCGGCCTTCTCGTTGCAGCACCTAACGGGCAATGACGGGAAACGAGCCCTGCGGTTCCTAGCCCTCGATGTCCGAAGCGAACTCCTTCTCGACCTCGGTCAGGCTCTCGTCGACGGTCAAAACCATGCGATCGATCTCGTCTCTTGTCACCACCAGAGGCGGCGCGAAGTGGACAATATTCCACGTGCGGGTGATAAGCCCCTTCTCCAGCACCTTTTGTCCGAGCACCTTGCAAAACGTGTCGTTCTTGTCGAACGGCGTCTTGGTTTCCTTGTTCTTCACAACCTCGATTGCCTGCAGCAGACCCACACCGCGTACGTCACCCACGGACGGATGATTGCGCAGTTCCTCGAGGCGTTCTTTCAGGTAGACCCCCATCTCGGCGCCTCGGGAGACCAGATCCTCATCCTCGAAAATTTCGAGGTTCCTCAGTGCCGCCGCCGCAGCTACGGGATGTCCACCGAAGGTAAGTAGATGTCCCATCGGCACATCGGGCTGGGACTCAAAGACCTCGAACACCTTCGGCCCCACGATCGCGGCACCCATCGGCATGTAGCCGGAGGTCAGGCCCTTCGCGATGGTCATGATATCTGGCACGAATCCGAACTGTTCCGTGGCGAACATCGTCCCCGTACGACCGAAACCATTGATAACCTCGTCCGCGATTAGCAGGACGCCATGTCGGTCGCAGATCTTACGAAGCATCTGCCAATATTTGGGTGAAGGCACATGCACGCCCGCCGCGCTGGAGATCGGCTCCCCGATCACCGCCGCGACCGTCTCCGGGCCCTGGCTGATGATCTCCTGCTCAACGAACTTGGCGGCCATGATATCGCTGGCCTCGCCCTCAAGCTCGAAAGGGCTCCGGTATTGGTCCGGCGGCGGCGCGTAGGAGACGCCGTACATGAACGGTCCGAAGAACTTCTCTTCACGCGCGGCCGTCAGGCTCATCGCTCCATGCGTCATCCCATGATAGGAACCACGCCGGGCAATGATCTTGTAACGACGTGGGAAGCCGCGCATTGCTTGGACTTGCTTCGCGATCTTCATCGCCGTCTCGACGGCTTCCGAGCCACCAGAGCAGAAGTAGGTTCGCGAGAGGTCGCCCGGCGTGATCTCGGCCAGCTTGTGGGCCAGGTGAGCGGCCGGCTCGGTTGTGTACTGGACAGCGGAGACATAGGAAAGCCTGGCGGCCTGCTTCGCCATCGCCTCGGCGATTTCCCCCCGGCCGTGCCCTGCATTCACAACCCACAGGCCCGCAATACCGTCGAGATACTCCCTGCCCTCGATATCCCAGAGCGTGGACCCTTCGCCTCAATCGAAGACCTTGAGTCCTTCATTCTCCGCGACATCGACCCATGGCAGCTGGTGCGGCCACAGATGATCCTTCGCCTTGTCGGTTACATGCTTCTGCGTCTGAGTTGCCA
>JAUJLY010000071.1 GCA_030447145.1 Thermomicrobiales bacterium | reverse complement strand
GACCATCGCAGGTCCGACCAGCGTAGCCCCAGCGCCTCCCCACGTCGCAATCCCTCTAGCAGAGTCAGGAACCAAAAGGGCGCAATCCGATCCATTTCAGCCGCAGCAAGGAACCGACCCGTCTCGCTGTCCGTCCACATAGTCAGGTGCCCGCGGTTCCTTGAGCTAGGCTTCACCACGCTGGACACCGGGTTTGCAGAGATCACACCAGCACGCACCTGCCGATCAAGCGCCCCTCGCAGGATCATTATGGCTCGGTTGATCGTCTGAGCGCCCTTTCCGGCTGTATGCCAACGGTGGATCATCGCTTGTACGTCGTCATATGTGAGTGTCGTCACGTCGCGCTCACCCAGTTCGGGTAGGAGGTGGCGTGTTAGCGCGATCTCGTAGCCGTTGATCGAGTTCGGGCGCAGCGTTAGCCGCTTGGTCTCCAGCCACACCATGCAGGCATCCGCAACAGTTGTTACGAGCGGTGGCTCCGGATCCTCGAGGCGGAAGGTACCCGAGTCGACCGCAATCTTGGCCCTACGCTCGGCAATGTCTGCTTCCCGGCGTCGATTGAACGTACCGACCACGACTCGCCGCTTCTTACCGGTGTGCGCGTCCGAGACCATGACGGTCACTTGATAGCCCGTTAGTGTTCCCTGCCGGTTCTTACGCTTGCTGATCGCCATCGCCCTGGGCCCCGCTGCGCTGCATATGCGCTGCACAGACCAGGCAGCACACGCGATAACTCATCAATAAATTATAACAAATTCAGACAGGAAAACCCCGGAGGTACGGGCTAAGTAGGAGAACTCATTGACACACCACAACACAGCCAAAGACCCATTCACAGAACTGTGGAGCAAGAGGTTCCGGGTTCGAGCCCCGGTAGGCACCCCACGATAAGCCTATAATGGCAAGGAAAACGGCCACTCGCGTAGAGTGGCCGTTTGGTGTGTTCCAGAAATGTGGCCATTTTGTGGCCGTCGACTTGCAGACTTGTTCCTGTTGAGCCGTTGCTTTGGGTCCACGTGGCCATCCACGCTGGAAACCATGGAGACAATAATAAAAACTTTTAATCTGCAGCCTCGTATGATCGCCTCATGATTCTATGGTTGCCGGTCCGCGAGTCGGCCCGCACGTTTGAGCTGGCAATGGTGAAATGTTACCTATGCAGCCGGCCGACGATGCGCCAGTTAAACTTGCGGCATTTCATCCAGAGGCGACTCATGTCGCGGAAATTCTTCAACGCTCCAAGTTATTTCGAACCTCCCGCCGTGGGCAGGCAGGGACTACTCAGCCGGTTCGATAAAGTCTTCCACCACCCGTCCTGTGGTGCCATCAGCTGCGACAACCTCCCACCACACGTAGGATTCCGCTCGTTCCGGCCCTCCATTTACTGTGAGCGCTTCCCCGTTATCGAGTACGGCAATCAGCTCGTCTGAGGTTCTAGCGTCAGACCTGAGGGTAGGCGTTGGTTCAGGCGTCGAGATCGGAGATGGACCGGGTCACCAAACTATCGATGTGATCCGCCAGGTCTTCAGAATCACCCCTAGCATCGGAAACGCCGAGTAGGCAAATCGGCTTCCGAGGATCGCGTACGGACGCCAATCGCCGGCAGATGCTCAGAAGCACAACCCATCGCGTACGATCGCGGCTCTGTACGAGGTGCACCATCGGGAGAGAGCGATATTTGCTGGAACCGGCGTCGGACAATGCCGATGCTGGGAAGTGGCGACGACAGGGGATCTCACCCGCAACCCCCTGTGGTTGAAGAAGTACTTGACCCACGAGAGTTTGTGGGTAAGATGGCGAGCAGCAGACAGGGTCCATAGACATCGTTGGCGGAAGAGGATTGAAACCCGGTGACGCCAGAGTAATGCAGTGACTTCGCTAGATGGGGGCACTGTCATAGCGCGGAAATGCCGTGCGATGAGAGCGATTGGTTGGAGACGTGGCGGCGTTGCAGGCATCGGAAGGGTCCAATCTTGAGCCCCAGAGACTGTCGTTCGATCAACTGGTCGAGCGTGCGGGCAGGCTCATCCGTCACGGGCAACGGCACCTGCTCGGCATCACTGGCACCCCCGGCGCCGGCAAGTCCACGCTGTGCGCGGCGCTGATGGATGCACTCGGAGACGCTGCCGTGCTGGTGGGGATGGACGGCTTCCACTTGGCGAATCAGGAGCTAATGCGGCTTGGGCGACGTGACCGCAAAGGGGCTCCAGACACCTTCGACGTGGACGGATACGTGGCTTTGCTGACGCGGCTTCAGCGGCAGCGCACTCCGACAATCTATACCCCCGTATTCAACCGCGGCATCGAGGAGCCCATAGGCAGTGCGATCCCCGTCTTCCGCGAGACGCCGCTGGTGGTAACGGAAGGCAACTATCTCCTACTCGACCGATTCGGCTGGGAGACCGTGCGGCCGCTTCTGGATGAGGTGTGGTTCCTCGACATCGACCCGGAGCTGCGTTCGAATCGCCTCGTTCTGCGCCGGCAGAGCTTCGGGCACAGCCTGGCTGACGCACAGCAATGGGTACGCGATGTCGATACACGCAACGCCGAGGTGATCGACGCCACTCGCGGCCGCGCCGATCTCCTCGTTTACCTGACGACGACGTTGGGAAGCCCCGCGGGATCCACACTAGGTACCGCCTCATCCATTGGCGAAAGGCCGGAACATGGCGCTCTTAAATGAAGCCACCCTCAGTGGGCTCGCCACCACAGTCGAGACGCCCAAGTACGACCGGGCTGCCGTTTCGGCCGGAATCGTGCATTTCGGCGTCGGCGCCTTCCATCGCGCCCACGAAGCGATGTTCATCGACGACATCCTGGCGCGCGGCTTCACTGACTGGGCAATCTGCGGGGTCGGCCTCCTCGAGGTCGACCAGGCCGTGCGCGACGCCCTCCGGGCGCAGGACAACCTGTACACGCTCGTCACCAGCTCCCCGGACGGCACGTCCGTCGCTCGGGTGATCGGCTCGATCCATGAGTACCTCTACGCGCCGGATGACCCCAACGCGGTCCTGGATCGCCTCGCCGACCCGGACACGCGCATCGTGTCGCTGACGATCACAGAGGGCGGCTACAGCGTCAACGACGCCACCGGCGCGTTCGACCCGCGCGACCCGCTCACGCTGCACGATCTGCAACCTGGCACGCGCCCGCCAGCCAGCGTTGTGGGTTACATCACCACCGGGCTGGCGCGCCGTCGGGAGGCAGGCACGCCAGCGTTCACGGTGATGTCCTGCGATAACATTCTGGGCAACGGGCACGTCGCGCAGACCGCGGTCCTGGGCTTCGCCGACCGTAAGGACCCCGAACTCGCGGCATGGATCGCCCGGAGCGTGGCGTTCCCCAACTCGATGGTGGATCGCATTACGCCGGTGACAACGGCCGAGACGCGCGCGAGCGTGCTGACCGAGTACGGCATCGAGGATCTCTGGCCAGTTCGCTCCGAATCCTTCGCGCAATGGGTCCTCGAGGACACGTTCCCCGCCGGCCGGCCACCCCTGGAGCTTGTTGGTGTCCAGATGGTCGACGATGTCGAGCCGTATGAGCTAATGAAGCTGAGGCTCTTGAATGCCTCGCATCAGGCGATGAGTTATCTCGGCATCCTGGCTGGCGAACAGTGGGTCCACGAGGTGTGCAGGGATCCCCTGTTCACTGATTTTCTCCTCGACTACATGCACCTTGAGGCGATCCCGACGCTGCGACAGGTGCCGGGTATCGACCTGGATGCCTACTGTCGCGAACTGATCGACCGCTTCAGCAGCGAGGCCATTCGCGACACCCTCGCTCGCCAGGTCGTCAATGGGTCGGACCGCATCCCCAAGTTCCTCCTGCCGGTGCTGCGCCAGCAACTGGAGACCGGCGGTGAGATCCGGCGCAGCACGCTCGTGCTGGCTGCATGGAGCCGCTTCCTGGAAGGCCGCACTGAGAACGGCGATCCCACGCCTATCAACGACCGGCGGGCGATGGAACTGATCGAGGCCACGAACGCAGAACATGTGGAACCAGGTTCCATCCTGGACTACCGGCCTGTCTTCGGTGATCTCGGGGCCAACACGCGTTTGCGCGACGTGTTCGTTGCCTGCCGCGCGTCGCTTGTCGATCGCGGGGCACGGGCAACAGTCGCGGCAATTGCGGACTTCTGAGAGGCGGATCCTCACCTCCCATGCCGCGCGCTGACGATTCCAGTGACCAGGAATGTCGTGGCCGGCGCGTGCCGATGCCAATGGGATCGACGAGATATTCGGTGCGGAGATTCGAACCGGCGAGACTGGGTTCGTCCATGATTCGTCGCTTTCAGAAAAGGGCTAGAGCTGCATTCTTCTGAGGTGAGCCGACACTCTATCACATCAGCGCTTGTCAATAGGAATGCTTCCCGTGGGGGTGCAGACGGAATAAATACGACCACGAGATTTCAGGTCAAAGCGATGCTTTGCAAGGCTTGACCTTCACCAGCCTAGCTCGTTACACTCAGCGACATCGTTGACAATCAACGTTGTCGCCTCCCCTTGGAGCGTCAACTCCAAGTGAGGCCTCCGGTCACCGTCTCGACAGATGGCTCGCTTTTCTTCCTGGCCAGAGGAGAGCGGGGCCGCGGGAGTATTCGCAACGATTCATAGAGGAGCGTGCAATGAAAAGGTTGTTCACCTCGGAGCTCAGCCGGCGAAAAGTCGTTCAGCAAGCAGGACTTGGTGCCATTGGTGCGACCGCCGCTGCACATGGAGTCTCTTCCTCAGCAACTGCCGCTCAAGAGCCCGTGCGATTAACTTGGCTGTTAGATCTACCCGAGTCGGAAATGATCGCTAATGCGTTTATGGAACGCAACCCCGGCATCCAGGTCGATGTCGAGCTTGTCACCTTCCGTGAGGTATTTCAGCAGAACCAGGTTCGGCTGGGGTCCGGTGCCGACAATCCCTGCATCGTCGCCGTCGATGCCCCGCTTGTCGCGTCATACGGTCTTCGGGGATGGCTGGTGCCCTTGAACGACCACTTCAGTGATGAACAGCGGGACGTCTGGGTGGATGCGTTGGTCGACTCAGGCACCTATGAAGGGCAATTCCTGGCACCGCCGATCTGGAACTCTACGCAACTCCTCTACTACAACGTGGCTCTGTTTGAGGCGGCCGGAGTGACACCACCCGGTCCCGATGAACGGTGGACATGGGAGCAGATTGCAGCCGCCGCCAAGCAACTGACCTCAGGTGACGTCTGGGGCTTCCAATTCGAGCAGCCTAACCGCATTTATCAACTCCAGCCGCTGCCACAAGGCAAGGGTGCACCAGTGATCGGTGAGGACGGGCTGAGCGTCGAGGGCATCATCACCTCACCGGAGTGGATTGAGGCATTCACCTGGTATAGCAACCTCTACAACGAGTGGGGCGTCGCCCCCAAGGGAGAGGTAGACGTTCAGGAGCTCTTCGTAAACCAGAAGCTCGCAATGGTTGTTCGCGGTCCTTGGGCAATCAAGGCGTTGAGCGATGCCGATCTCTCCTTCGAGTGGCGAGCAGCGCCGCACCCCTACTGGGAGAACGGCGATATTGTGGTACCGACGGATAGCTGGCACCTGGGAGTGAACCCGAATTGTCAGCACGTCGAAGAGGCCATCCGCTTCGTGCAATTCGCTTCCTCCGAGGAAGCGGGCCAGCTCTGGTATGACACCGGCGTCATGTGGCCGCCCCAAGAGCCGCTGCTCGAGCAGATCATCAACAACCCTGAGAACAACGATGGGCCTGGCAAGGCATACACCATCGCCGCAGAGGAATCCCAGCACGCTGCCCCACGAGCGCAGACGCCTGGTTATCTGGAGTACGAGGACATCCTCTCCTCAGCTTTCGAGGACATCAGGAACGGCGCGGTTGTCGAAGAGACCCTCGCCGCGGCGGAGCAGCGGATTCAACGCGAGCTGCAGAAGTATCGCAACGCATAGACTCACCACTAACCCGGTCGGCGGCAGGAGCCGACCGGGTCCTCCAGTTTCGCCGTACCCCGCGTGTCTGCTCTTCGAGGAGAGTTAACCGTGACAAAGGTCGAACGGTCAGTTCCCTACCTCTTCCTCTTACCGGCGATGATCCTCCTGCTCTTCTGGCGTTACATCCCAATCGCGATGGGATTGCGGGAGAGCCTGTATAGCAATGCCTTGAGCCTGACAGGGGCCAAGACGTTCGTAGGCTTGGATAATTTCCGCTATCTATTTGATGACCCGGTCTTTTGGTCATCAGTGCGCGTGACAGCCATCTTCGGCATCATCGTCAACCCCCTTCAGGTTGCGCTGGCCCTTGCCTTAGGCGTCCTTGTTAACCAGAGTCTACGCGGCATTGGCATCTTCCGGACCATCCTTCTGCTGCCGGTTGCTATCTCGATTAATGTCGCGGCTTTGGCGTGGGGGCTTGCTCTCGACACGAATTATGGATTGGTGAACGGCCTCTTAGAGGCTGTAGGTGTGGCTCGTCAGGACTTCCTGCGCGACCCGGATCAAGCCTTACCGACCATGATCGGGATCGTAAGTTGGATTGGTGTGCCGTTCTGGACGCTGTTCATCCTTGCCGGTCTCCAGGGCATCCCACATGAGGTACTGGAGGCGGCCCGCGTCGACGGCGCCAACCGCCTCCAGACCTTCCTACACGTAACACTTCCGCTCTTACGCCGGGTTCTGCTCTTCGTCCTCGTGGCCGACACCATAGCCAATTTCACATTGTTCGTCCCTCCCTATCTCCTGACGCGTGGCGGTCCTGGAAATTCGACGAATCTCATGATGTATGACGCGTGGAAGCGGGGGTTTGTCTATGGAGATCTTGGCTCATCCGCAGCCATGGTCTTGATTCTTCTCTTGGTCATGGCGGTGGTCGTGATCATCCAGTTCCTCGCGCTGCGGCCGCAGCATTAGACAACGTAGCTGAGGACCATATAACGTCGCTGGCGGGCGACCAGCAGGAGACAGGAGAGATGAGTACTAACCAAAGTCGCCATCAATTGCAGACCCGTGAAACGACCGTCATCACGGCAGACAACACTGACACTCGGCCCGTCGCCCTGTCTACGACGCGGCACCAACCCGGGGCTACGCGCCCGGGGGAGCGGATGCTCGCGACGCTGCTGTATGTGCTGTTAATCGTTATGGCACTCATCGTCCTTGCACCCCTCGAATGGATCATGGCGTCTTCGTTCACTACGCGAGAGACTGTCTGGGCCAATGTGCTCCCGTTTTCCTGGAGGGCGCTGCTACCTGAGGAGTTTACGCTGGCCGGCTATCGAGGAATCTTCGCAGAGGGGTTCGGTCGCGTTATCCTCAACACAATGTTTGTCGGCCTTACGACAACGGTGTTGAGTGTCATCGTTGGCTCCACCGCTGGTTTCGCTTTCGCCCGGTTCGACTTCCCCGGCAAGACGGTTCTCTGGGTACTCATCCTGTTGAGCCTTATGGTGCCGTATGAGGCTACAGTTATACCTGCCTACACACTGGTTAATAACCTAGGCTGGACCAACTCCTGGCAGGCCCTCATTGTGCCGGCCGTTGCGAACGGCACCGTCATCTTTCTGTTCCGGCAGTTCTTCGCCGAGATCCCGCAAGACTTGATTGATGCCGCCCGGCTCGACGGCGCTGCTTGGAGTCGAGTGCTCGTGGGGATTGTGCTGCCCTTGACCAAGCCGGTCGTGGTCACCTCGGCCATCATCGTCTTCCTTGCCCAATGGAACTCGTTCTTCTGGCCCATGCTGGTGGCACCTGCCGAGGAATACCGAGTCGTACAGGTAGCCGTCTCCATCCTTGGAGTGCAGCAGGAGCTCCGCTACTGGGACCTTCTATTTGCGAGTGCCACCATTGCGGCCGTCGTGCCGCTCGCCCTAGTGCTGCCACTGCAGAAGTACTACGTGAGCAGCATCACAGGCTCAGGCCTGAAGGGTTAGCTACTATCCGAGGGCGTCGGATTTCGAATGAAAGGAGTCGTGGACGTGACAATTCGGACTATTCTCGATACCGACGTCGGCACTGACGTGGATGACTGCCTTGCACTTGCAGTGATTCTCGGCTCCCCCGAACTGCAGCTCGAGGGTGTGACCTGCGTCTACGGAGATGTTGATCTCCGAGCACGGATGGTTCTGAAGCTGCTGTGCTTGGCAGGTCTTGAGGGAGTGCCGGTCACTACCGGCGCGCAGCGGCCTCTGCTTGGCCTCCGCCCCGTCTACTGGCCAGGGCACGAAGGGGTGGGGCTGTTGGAAGATGCTGATAGCATGCTGACGCCTAGGGTGGAGCACGCTGTCGACTATATCATCCGGACTGTGATGGACAATCCGGGCGAGATTCACCTGCTCGCCGTTGGTCCCCTGACAAACGTGGCCATGGCCTTCCTCAAGCAACCGAAGGTAGTCAGCAACCTCGCCCACCTCACGGTCATGGGCGGAGCCATACGGGGTCCTTCAACACTTCAGTTACCTTACGCTGAGCACAATATCGTGTGCGACCCTGAGGCAGCGCACGTGGTGTTGTCGTCAGGTGCCCCGATGACCCTTGTACCACTCGACGTCACGACACAGACAGAGATTCGGCAGCCGGACGTTGAGCGCATCCGAGCGGTCGGCACGCCGTTCCACGATGCAGTGGCAGGTCAGATCGAACTCTACCCTCGGTACGCTGAGTCTGGCTCGACGTTTCTCCATGATCCATTGGCAGTAGCCGCTGTCGTTAAACCGGAACTAGTTGAGCTTCGTCGTCTAGTTGTGGAGGTAGAGACCCAAGGTCGACTCACCACGGCGGTGACTCTGATGAAGCCACCCACGGACGGATCCAAGGGCGTCCAAGTGGCGGTAGAAGTAGATGTGCAGGCGGCAGAGACGTTCATCGTCGACCGGATTGCCCAGCGTATTCCTTCAGCGGTCAGCGCCAATAATCAAGGCTAGTCCCACTTCTATGGACGGTACGCCCCCACAATCGCGTGCACTCCTTGTGACCACGGATTGTGGGGCGGATATGGACGACCAATGGGCCCTTGAGCATATCGCACTAAGCCCAGAGATCGATCTTCGTGGCGTCGTCACCACCCATGCGCCGAACTTGGCTCATCCATCGGCACATACTTCATCCCGCTGTGCGGCGGAGGTGCTAAACTGTGCAGATCGTCGTTGGGGAAGCCAACTATGGTGGACCGGCGCTGCCACAGCCGGGAATGCCAGCGGGTGAACGTGAACGGGACGCCGTCGCTCCCATCGTAGCCGCGCTCGTCGATACCGGCGTGCCTGAGGACCAAATCGATGTGATTGTTGGCCCATCTATTGCCGAACTCGGGACATACTTCGGTCCCGCAATGGCCCTTATCAGGGTGGCCGTGGACGACCCGGAACAAGAGCAACTGAGCGCACTGGTGAACACCGCGACAACTGCCGCTGCCGAGGAGAGGCTGGTCATCGGGAGAACCAGTGCCGTCTTTGGCATCGACGGCTGCTCGGAGCTGGAGCGGGAAGCACGAGAGTTGGCGGTCGATGACGCCTATCAGCAAGCAGACATCATGGCCGAACTGCTCGGTGTCTCGCGAGGCGACATCCTCGGTGCAAGCGACGTGGCGTCCGATTCTCAAGCGGCATTCAGTGCCTATGGTCCGGTCCTGTCGGTGAACGAGTGCGGGGCCTGGGTCATCGCCCTGTCACCATACGCTGTGTCGGCACTGCCACCTTTTGACCCGACTGCTGAACCAGAGGTTACTGCCTACGCGGTCCCGCAACTCACCTTCGACTTGCTTGAAAACGCTGGTGCAACTCCCGCTACCTAGTGCCTCCGTGGGGCTGCCGGCGATCTCTCCCGGCAGCCCCGTTGTTGAAGGACATCGTGCTTCCTAGGGAAACCGGTGACCGGGAGCTTAACGGTGGCAGTTGAGGTCCCAGATGGTCGGCTGCCCTTGGGGCCATACCAGGGACGAGACGAAGTAATTCACGCCCATCGCGTCCCACAACCGGCGCTGGACTCCAAGGCGCGTGCGATAATCGGTCCACTCCCGCGTGTCGC
>JAUJLY010000396.1 GCA_030447145.1 Thermomicrobiales bacterium | reverse complement strand
ACTCCGGGGGCGTCTTTGACCTCGCCAACGACGAGCGCGAGATCGAGGACCTGGAACGTCGCAGTGCCGAGCCGAACTACTGGGACGATCAGGAGGCTGCCCAGCAGGAGATGCGACGTCTGGGGGAGCTGAAGACCCGGCTGGATACCTGGAACCGCGTTGCCAAATCCACTTCGGATCTCCAGGATCTGATCGAGATGGCTGCCGGTGATCCGGACATGGTCGAGGAGATCGAATCGGAGCATGATGCGCTCAAGCTCCAACTGGATGCGTTGGAGCTCGAATCGGCCCTCAGCGGACCGCATGATCGGTCCAACGCGCTCCTGATCATCCACTCGGGTGAAGGGGGAGTCGACGCGCAGGATTGGGCCTCGATGCTGAGCCGGATGTACCTGCGATGGGGCGAGCGCAAGGGCTTCAAAACCGAACTGCTCGATACCACCGACGGTGACGAAGCGGGGATCAAGAACGCGACGATCGAGGTTAGGGGCACCAATGCTTACGGACTCCTCCGTGGAGAAGGCGGTTCTCACCGGCTCGTTCGATTGTCGCCATTCGATTCCGCTCACCGGCGTCACACGGCGTTTGCCCTCGTCGAGGTCATACCCGAGATCGAGTCGGATGCCGAGATTGATCTCAAGCCGGATGACGTCCGTGTCGACACCTACCGCTCCTCGGGAGCAGGCGGTCAGCACGTCAACAAGACTGACTCCGCCGTCCGTCTGACACATCTTGCGACCGGCATCGTCGTCACCTGTCAGAATGAGCGGAGCCAGACCCAGAACCGTGAGAGCGCGTTCAAGATTCTCCGTTCCCGGTTGCTGGACCTTCGCCTCAAGGAGGAGGCGGACGAGCGGTCAAGGCTGAAGGGAACGATGACGGCGGCCGGATTCGGCAGCCGCATACGGTCCTACGTGCTCCATCCCTACACCCAGGTCACCGACCATCGGACGGAAACGAGCGTTGGCGACGCGCAGGGCGTCCTCGCTGGTGGGCTTGACCCGTTCATCGATGCCTATCTTCAGTACCAGATCACTCCAGAGGAAGCCACGGCGTGACCGACCGCGGGATGATTCGGGCGCTTGCCGCGATCGCCGCAATTCTGGTCGTCCTTTCGGGGGGATTGGCTTGGGAAGCGCCGGACTCAGGAGCCCAGCCGTCGTCCCCGGTCGCGGTGAGGCCACTGGAAGCGGCGACCGAGGCGCTGATTGACTTCCCGAGAGGAATCGTACTCACCGGCAGGCTCGACATCACGGGACTGGAAATGGACGCCTCCAGCACGGTCGACATGTTCTACCGCATAGGAAGTGATCCAACACTGCACATGGCGGTGGGAACAGGCGGATTCACCGCCGGAAACGACAGCGCTCGGGTTGAAGTCGAACTTGACCTCCAATCTGACTTTGTCCCCGCTGGCGTAGAACTGGGCGTGTTCTGGCGGGTATCTCTGGCCAATGGAAGCTATGCGGAGTCCGTGCCCACTCCGGTGTCATGGTTCGATAACCGGTGGGAATGGCAGACACTGCAGTCCAGCCAGATCACATTGCGATACTTCGACCTCGATCCAACGTTCGCGGAGAAGATCCTGGAATCGGCCCAGGCAACGGTCTCGGACCTCGAACAGCGGTTTGCGCTTGAGCGCAGCGCTCCCATCTCGATCTGGGTCTATCCCTCCTACGATGCGTACCGAGGGGCGCAGCAGCCTAACTCACGGGAAGCGGTGGCGGGCGCATCGTATCCGGGATACCTGCTCATCGCTGCGATCATCCCCGAGGGCAATGATCGTGAGATCGGGCGGGTGATACCTCATGAGGTCAGTCATCAGATTCTCCACCAGGCAACGGAGAATCCCTTTACCCTGCCGCCGCTCTGGTTCGATGAAGGCATCGCCACGCATTACCAGATCGGTGGCACGGACGGATTCCTGGACATGGTGATACGGGCTCAGGGACGCGGTGAGCTTTTCACTATCCACTCGCTCAACGCGAGCTTCCCATACGCCCCTGAGCAGGCCACCCTTGCGTACGCAACGAGTTGGAGCATGATCGCCTACATCCGGAACGTACACGGCGACGCGGGCATTGCCGCGATGATCCGGGCCTTCGGCACCGGCATGCCGTACCCAGAAGCGATCGAGACGGCTCTCGGCATGAGCCGGGAGCAGCTTGACCGGGAGTGGCGAGCGTGGATCAGCCGCCAGGGAGCGGCATCCGCAGCACCGGCCCTTGCCGCTTAACCATCACCCTGTTCGAGACAATGGAGCAGCTACGATATGTACTGGACCAGAAAGCACGTTCTCGTCTGCACGGCGGTACATTGCAATCAGAAGGGCGCCATGGATGTCGCTGGCCGTCTCCGCCTGGAGATCATCCGCAAGGGTCTCGACACCGAAATTCTCATCAATAATTGTGGGACCATCGACCTCTGCGATATCGGCCCGAATGTCGTTGTCTATCCCGACAACATCATCTATCGCGGTGTGCAGGTGAAGGACATCAGGGAAATCGTGGAACACCTCAAGGGTGGGCCGGTCGTCGAGCGCCTTCTCGTCTCCAGGGATTCCGACGAGGAGCGGAACCGGCGCGCCTTTTATGCCGAAGCGGTGCGAAGCGCGGAGCGTCACCAGCCTGACCGGCTCGCCGCGTTGGCGGGTCAGTTCGCGCTCGACGACGCCTGGATAGCCGAGCAAATCAGGCGGGGCTTCATGGCGCGCAAACCCGATGCCGAATCGGGAGAAGACGTCGTTCAGGTTACGAAGAAGG
>JAUJLY010000395.1 GCA_030447145.1 Thermomicrobiales bacterium | reverse complement strand
GCAGAAGGAGACCGGCCGGGGAAACCCGCACCCCTACCGCGAGCCGGCACCTGCTCGTAGCAATGGACAGACGGGCCGGGCGTCCAGCCAGGCCCTTCTGTCGTAATCGCTCCGCGATTATCGTCTACGCCCGTCGTCCTACCACCAGGTTGTAGATAAGGATGACCAAGGCGACAACAAGCAGCAGGTGAATAAGGCTCCCGGCGACATCTGCCAAGAGTCCGATTAACCAGATCGCCACGATAACGACCAGGATGATCCAGAGAATCTGAGCCATGGTTCCTCTCTCCTTCAAACTCGGCAGCTTCGGTCAGACCTGCCGATTTCCCGCTGCCCGTAACCAAGTTGTTCCTGCGCGTTCATTATACTCCGCCAGTTCCCAATGCACGTGCCGCACGTTGAAGCGCCATTTCCCGATGAAAATTCGGTGCAGTCGCCCTCTTGTGTTGGATACCTCCGTAGGGCAATATGGAGTCATTCCAGTATGAAGCATCCGGTGAGATCCAAAGAATTGGCGTCGGAGTTCCTGGTCCAGTTTCCGTGGGGTACCTGCGGGAGCATGCCTGTGTCATGAAAGGTTCCAGGCGTCGGTAGCGAGGCACGGGACAACGGCAGCAAGTATCTCTGCATGAGAGCCAAATCGAATTCGTGGAGGAGCTGGTTAGTCAGGGAACGGATATCGCCATGCCGTTGATGCCCTGCCCTGAACGGCCCACAATACCGCTGCGGCAGGTTCTCGGGCGTACGGTGAAATGCTCCTTTCGTGTCTCCGAAAGAGCCGCCGCCAGGTATGTTGCACAGGAGCTGTGATGATCATCGATCGCATTTTTACCCCTGGTCTCGCCCAGGTTGCCTATCTCGTTGCCGACGAGGCTGCAGGTGAAGTGGCTGTCATCGATCCACGTCATGATGTAGACGCCTACATTTCGTGGGCCGAGCAACGGCATCTCCGGATTACCGCAATCCTGGAGACGCACGTGCACGCCGATTTCGTTTCCGGTGCTCGTGAGTTGGAAATCCGTACAGGGGCACCAATCTATGCCAGCCGGTTAGGCGACCAGGAATTTCCGCATCGGTCACTGGATGACGGGGACCAGGTCAAGGTTGGACGGCTTGGGCTACAGGCTTACTTCACGCCCGGCCATACACCGGAGCACATGGCATACCTGCTGTATGAGGGGGATGGAGCAGCGCCGGTGGCTCTCTTCTCCGGTGATGCGCTCTTTGTGGGGGACGTGGGGCGGCCGGATCTGCTGGGAAAGGACGCGACAGAGCGGCTCAGTCACCAGCTGTTTGAAACGGTAACGCAGCGCCTTGCGACATTGTCCGACGAACTCATTGTCTACCCCGGGCACACGGCGGGTTCCACTTGTGGCAAGAAGATCGGCGAAGCGTCGCATACGTCCATCGGGCAGGAGAAGATGGGCAACTATGCGTTCCAGGAAAAGGAGCGGGATGCCTTCGTTAAATCAGTGATGAACGAATTGCCAACCCCGCCCCCCTTTTACCCAGTGCTGAAGCAGGTCAACAAGCAGGGCGCCGTGCTGATCGACGAATTTATCGATCCGCGAGCATTCGGCCCCAACGAGGTCAAGGAGCTGACCGGCGAGGGCGCACTGGTGGTCGACACGCGCGACAAGGTCGATTTCGGTCAGGGGCATATCCTCAGATCGCTCTTCGCGGGATTTGGTCCCAACTTCCATACATGGATGGGTTGGGTAGCACCCTACGACCGCGATATCGTGCTCGTCACGGATGATGACGGAAGCGTGGATGAGGTTGTTGCTGCGTTGCGTCAAATCGGAATAGACCGAGTTGTCGGCTACCTCGACGGGGGTATGGAGGCCTGGACCGGCGAGACGGGGACGCTGGAGCAAATGACCATCGGGGAGCTTCGGCAGCAGCTTGATAAGGGACTGGCGTTGCTCGATGTCAGCTCTGATGCCGAGTGGAGGGACGATCATATCGGAGGGGCGCAGCATCTCTTCGTAGGCGAGATCGCGCAGGGCGCGGTGCCTCCGGACTCTCTTGGCACGGATCGCAGGACCGCTGTCATCTGCGGCTCGGGGTATCGTTCCTCGGTTGTGGCGAGCATTTTCCAGGCACAGGGATATCGCAACCTGGTCAATGTCGATGGTGGGATGTCCGCATGGAAGGATGCGGATCTGCCAGTTGTGTCCGAATCCGGCATGTCGGTCGTCATCTAGTGGGAGAGGGTTCGTGGCGTCAGTGGTGCCTGAAGCATTCCACTAGACAACCGTGCCGACACGGCGGCGGGCAAGGCGATTCTGTAGAAGGACGACGACGAGCAGGATCAAGCCGCGAATCACTGTTTGCCAGTAGCTGCTCAGGGAAATGACGCCCTGCCCATTCTCGAAGTTCAACACATTGAAGATGAGCCCAAGCAGGATGACGCCAACAAGCGTGGTGCCGACCGAGCCAAGACCACCGGTCAGAAGCGTGCCGCCGATGACGACGGCGGCAATGGCTGAGAGCTCCCATCCCATGCCTTCCGTAGGAGCCCCGGTGGCGGTCTGCCACCCGAGAAGCACTCCCGCGAACCCGGCCAGTGCGCCGCTCATGCCATAGACGCCGAGAAGAGTTCTCCCAACCGGCAGACCGGCCAGTCTCGCGGCCTCTTCGTTCCCGCCGAGTGCCAGCACGTGACGTCCAAAGCGGGTGAAGTTGAGCAGGATTGAACCGACAAGGTAGGCACCGATGAGGATTGCCACCCGAAGCGGGACCGGGCCGATCTGCCACCGGTCAATGTCCATAAAGCCGCTTTC
>JAUJLY010000070.1 GCA_030447145.1 Thermomicrobiales bacterium | reverse complement strand
GTGAAGGCCACCAACCCCTTCGGCCATCGCCACGTATGACTCGATGACAGGGAATGACGATCGGCACCGGGTTCGCGCCGAGTGCGTTGCCGACGGCCTGTGTGGCTCCCGGACTACCGATAGACTGCGCAATTTCTCCATACGTGCGGGTTTCACCATAGGGGATCTCCGCCGTCGCGGCGAGCACCCGGCGGGTGAAATCGCTGATGCCCGTCAGGTCCGTCTGACTGGTGAAGGTTCTGAGCTCCCCCGCGATGTAGCGCGCCAGCTCCCCCGCAACGGCGGCAAGTACCAATTCGTCGGGGGACGGTTCGATCCCTCGTCGTACCAGGTTTTCCTCAACGTCCCCTACCGATCTACCGGACACGAAGTCGATCGCCGCCAAACTCGCACCGGTGACGGTGATCATCACCTGGCCCACTGGAGTGTCCAGGAAACCTGATGCCCTGGATCTGTGGTTCGTCATTTCGAATCCTGCAAGTCGATGTCCTCTATCTTCGTCAACTTGTTGATAGTGCTGTCCCCATCCCGAGGCGCGCCTTCGACCGACGTTCAACGGGATGAAGAGCCAGTTTCTCACGGGTTGCTGACGGATCCTCCGATTGACGGCTAAATTCGCGCCATATCTCCTTATGCGGATAAAACCCCGATGTTCGGTCTCGATACATTATGCGATGCATCCGGGGGTTATGGGTCGGCATGTAATGAGTGTACGGAAAAGACTGGTAGTTGATTTCTTGCCTCTTTGGCACAATTGTCCAGGCAGGACTTCATGGCGCTGAAAGCGTCGCGTCAAACCCAGGGGAAGGGAACGCAGAGCATGGCGGTCAATATTGGGACGGCCCCGGAGCGCTGGTTGCGAGGTGTGGATCGCCTTGTGGCTGGCATGGCGAATCTCCTGCCAGGAAGCGCCACGCGTGGCCGCCGTATTCCGGCCCACTGGGTTATGCAACGTGGTCCCGTGCGCGCGACTGCGCCTGTGGACGCCCTGGGCGGGTTTCCTGGGTCCCTCAGGTCGCGGAACGCTCTTGAGCGCACAACGGTGATCGTCACCTCTCGCTACCTCGTCGTGGGTGAAGGAACGAATGACGGCTTTGCGCTGCGAATGAATGATCTGCTCTCGGCAGGCATGGTTCGGCCCTCACCTCGGTCCAACCCCGGCCTGGTGGTGAGCTTTCAGGACGGCGCGGTCACAGCACATTCGCCCTGAATTTTCGCGGTCTGGCACGTGGGCTCTCTGGCCGGTACCAGGCAGAGGAGGTGCTCCGTGTCCTGCAGGAGCAGGGCGTCCAGCAGCTGGGCCATCACCGGCTCTCGGGAGGGCCGTCCCTCGCGCTCCCTTGGGAGGAGGCTCGCGTCCACGAGACCGAGACACTGCTCTGGGCGGGAAGGGCCAGCGCCTGTGTGGGCGGCTGGTATGGTACCGTGCAGCGTTCCTGTCGGGTCTGGCTCACCAGGACATCGCTCTTCTCGTGCTGTACCGAGGGAGAGGGGGTCAATTGGCTAAGCCTCTCTGATATCGCCGGCGCGCGCGATGGTGTATCCGACCGGATCTGCGTTTCATTCCATCAGGGCGACCAGCGGTACGACCTGCTATTCGACTTCGACGTCCCTGCGTCCGGACTGGTAGGGAAGGAGCAGCGGACGCGGTTTCTGAATGCTCTTGCTGCCTGTGGTGTGCCTGTTGGCACTGCCACTGCCGCCACGGTGCCGTGGCGGTATCGTGGAGACGCGCCTCACGGTAGAAGCTGGCAATAGGGATGACCCGGCTCTCAATCGTTTCCGGCGGCAAGAGAGGCAGCGGCCGTGCCGATGCAACCGATCAGTCGGTCCGCGTCGTAGGAATTCCCGAAGCCCTCGGTGAGCACCGCGAGGGCGATCTTGCCACCCGGCCCGGTGAGGACACCGCAATCGTGCGCAATTCCTTCAATCGTGCCGGTTTTGCCTCGGTACGAGATCCCCTCGGGTAGATGGCGAGGCAGGCGGTCCACATGCTGCTGATCATCCAGGCATGACCGCATCCAGGCGCACCGTTCTGGTGAGGCAGCGGTGTCGTTCTCGATCGCCTTCAGGATCGCAACGAGCCCGTCGGCGGTTGCCCGGTTCTTCGGGGGGCCAGGAGGGGCGTTGGCTCCCATGAACATGCGACCGAGATGCGTCTTCCCGACGCCAATCTCGTTGCCAAGTGCGTTGATCTCATCGATTCCAACTGTTTCTATACAGATATTCGAAGCGGTATTGTCCGAGATCGCCGTCATCAGCCACGCGTGGTCGCGAAGGGAGAGCCTCAGGCCACTCTCCAGCCAGTTGAGGACACCGCTGCCTTCCAGCTTGAGGTCCTGCCTCACGGCAATCTTGTCGTCCGGTGAGAACCGGCCCTTGTCAAAGGCGCGGGCCAGCGCGGCGAGGATGAGGATCTTGATCGTACTGGCCGAGGCGAAATCTCTTTCTCCATCGACGGAGAGTGCCTGGCCGCTCCCAAAGTGATAGACCGATAGCCCGACCTCGGTGCCATCGGGTCGGGACGACAGGACGTCGCGGATCGTCGCCCAGCCGTCTTCCTGTGCCTGTTTCCTTGCCATGCGGACCTTACCTCCGTGTGAACTGCGCATGTGCGGCATTGTATGGGAACATGGCCGTAACGGGGACATGCGGGGAATATTTATCCGGCCCGCTCAGGAAAGGCTGTCGATTATGCACGCTTCCTCACCAATGACTGTCGACACAGGCGATCGACAGGTTGCCCGCAGCATTGTGGTCAATGCACCTGTAGATGAACTCTTCGCATTCGTGGCCAACCCGCACCGGCATCATGAGCTGGATGGCAGCGGCACGGTGCGTAACCAGGCCGAGGGGCCAGAGCGACTCAACGAAAGTGATCGCTTCACTGTGCACATGAGGATATATGGAGTCCCGTACATGATCACCAGCACGGTGACACGGTCCGAGCCCGGGAAGGTCGTCGAGTGGCGGCATCCGGCCGGGCATCGATGGAGATACGAATTCGAGCCCTTGGGACCCTCGGAGACAAGGGTCACCGAGACGTTCGACTATCGCGACTGCAAGGTGGCCAAGGTATACGAGATGCTCGGCGTGCCGGAAAAAAACAGTTCCGGGATCGAGCGCACATTGGAGAAGCTTGCTCACAAGTACGCCTAGGTAACACACCTCATTTACCCTCAGCCGTGCGGTGAAACGGCTTTCCCGGGGAAGTGTCGGGCGGGTGAGGAGCGGTGCTTATGCTATACTCCGCCCGACTCCGGAGCGTGAGCGTGCCAGGCGCCACCGATGGAGGGTTGCTCGTCGGTTCGGCAGGCCACCCGGAGGGGAACTCAGGCACCGGTCCTGCCCCCGCATGATCATTCCGACCACGCCTTCGCAGCTCCGAAACGCAATACTGAATCTGTCCCGATCATCTCTTTCCGATGCTCCACTGATGATCCAGTCATGATGGATGCAATGCCGGAGGTCCCACTTCTTTGTTCCGTCCGCTTTCCACCCTGTTCGGCTTCTTTAGCCGGGATCTCGGCATTGATCTCGGGACAGCCAACACCCTTGTGTATGTACGAGGCAAGGGCATCGTTATCTCGGAACCTTCCGTAGTCGCCATTGATACAAGAACGAAGCGGGCATTGTGGGTCGGCATGGAAGCAAAAGCCATGATCGGCAAAACACCGGAGTCTATCATTGCTGTGCGTCCGCTTGAGGATGGCGTGATCGCGGATTTCGACACGGTCGAGATGATGCTGCATCACTTCATCCGCAAGGTGCATACGCAGCGCCTGATGGCGCCGCACCCGCGGGTGGTGATCGGTATCCCCAGTGGTGTGACCGAGGTTGAGAAGCGGGCGGCGAAAGACGCGGCTCTCTCCGCCGGCGCCCGCGAGGCCTACACGATCGAGGAGCCCATGGCGGCCGCGATCGGTGCGGGGCTGCCTATCAACGAGCCGATCGGTAGCATGATCGTTGATATTGGCGGCGGCACTACCGAAATCGCTGTTATCTCCTTGGGCGGCATTGTGGTCAATCACTCGATCCGGGTGGCGGGCGATGAGATTGATGATGCCCTCATCCAGTACGCCCGGCGGGACCACAATCTGGTTATCGGTGAGCGGACGGCGGAGAACGCCAAGATAGCCGCCGGCTCGGCCTACCCCCTTGAGGAGGAGGTCAGGGTCATGCTGCGTGGCCGTGACCTCCTTACAGGCTTGCCGAAATCGGTGGAGGTGAGCTCTGTCGAGCTGCGCGATGCCATCTCGCAGCCGGTGAACACGATCATCGAGCTGGTGAAGACCTCCATCGAGGAGACCCCTCCGGAATTGATCGCCGATATCATGGAGCACGGCATTACGCTCGCCGGAGGCGGCGCCTTGTTGATGGGCCTGGACCGTCGTCTGCAGAGCGAACTTCGCATGCCAGTGCACCGGGCAGACGACCCGCTGACGTGCGTCGCTCGCGGAACCGGACGGGTCGTTGAATCGCTCCATCTGTATCAGCGGGCGCTGGCTGGTGGACAGGAGCTCCGGCGCGGCTAGTTGCCTGTGCAGGAGAAACCCAGGGAGACTCGCGTGACGCATCGGTGCGCCCTTGTGGCAGGTAGAGGACAGGGATTATGACCAACGTGCCAACGCGGCGCTTTGTGTCGCTGGTGCTCATCTTCATCGTGATATCAGCCATTTTCCTGGTCCTTGATCGCCGTTCCCTGCTCGACCCGATTCGTGATGGACTGGGCGAAGTATTGGCACCGATCGCCAGTACCTTCGAGGGCGTCGCTCAGCCGAGCGTTGGTGGTTCCGATCTGGAGGTTGCGTACGCAACGGTGGTTGCCGACCGTAATCGGGCGGTCGCGGAGAATGCGCGACTAAAGGCTGAGGTGGAGGAACTCAAGGTGCTCCGGGAGCAGGTACGAGTCGAGCAATTACGCTCCGATATCACCTATGTCCCCGCGAGGGTTACCGGTCAGGATCCCACTGGCTCACAACAATTCATTACGGTCAACAAGGGATCGGCAGATGGCCTGCGTCAGGGTATGGCCGTGGTCAGTCCCGACATGTTCGTGGGCCAGATCACAGAAGTGCAGGAGCATCAGTCCCGTGTACTTCTCGTGACAGATCCGGCTCTGGCTGTCGGGGCCATGTTGTACGATGCGCGGGCCGATGGTGTCGTCTATGGCACTCGCGGCAGTGGCGGCTTGCTCATCATGCAGCATGTCGACAAGGATGTCGTTCCTGGCGAGCTTGAGTGGGTGGTCACCTCGGATGTCGCGGCGTCCGAGACGGCACAGGTACCATCGAATATCCCGATCGGCGTTGTCGTCGGCGAGCCCGCCCTCAATGCCCAGAGCGACCAGCTCGAGATCATGGTGCAGCCCGCGGCGGATCTGGAAAACCTCAACACAGTCTGGATTGCTGTTCCCAATGGATAGGAACCGTCAACTTGCACACGGGCGAGACCTGCGCCTGATGGCGTCACTTGCATCGGCGAAGGTGTCCGGATCTGTCATCAGGAGATTGGGGCGGGGTGGAGGCACGTCTGCGCCAGGCTTGGTCGCAGATCACCTGGATACTGCCATGCTGACCAAGCTCACTGCCCGCCTGGAGCAGGGGGCTGTCATTGTCGCAGGGACCAACGGCAAGACGACCACAACCCGGATGATTGCCGATGTCTTCGAGCTTGTGCCGTGGCGGGTGGTTCATAATCGCTCCGGCTCAAACCTGGTCCGTGGGGTTATCGCCGCGTTTGTTCAGCGGGCATCACTGACAGGGTGCCCTGGCGGTGAGATCGCAGTGATCGAGGCTGACGAAGCTGCGCTGCCGGAGCTTGTTCGTCGTGTGCGACCCCGGATCATTCTGCTGAACAACCTCTTTCGCGACCAGTTGGATCGCTATGGGGAACTGGACACGATCGGGAAGACGTGGCGAGGTGTCCTGAAGGATCTGGACGCAGGGACCACGGTGATCGTGAACGGGGATGATCCGGCACTGGTCGCGATATCTGATTCCCTCGCCGCCAAACGGGTGTGCTTCGGTCTCGATGAAACGACGCATCGATTGGATGTGTTGCCGCATGCGGCCGATGCGGCTGTGTGCCGGGTTTGCGGCGCCGACCTTGCCTACCACGCCCTTTACGTCTCGCATCTGGGGGACTGGTATTGTCCGAATTGTGGGCGAAAACGACCCGAACTGACCTATACGGGGAGCAATATCCAACTTTACGGGGTCGAATCTCTCGCGCTCGATATCTCTGAGGGCGAAGGCCACTCGCATCATCTCACGGTTGGCGTGCCCGGTCTCTACAATGCCTACAATGCCCTTGCCGCCGCCTCAGTTGCGCGAGAGGTTGGGGTTCCCTGGGAGCTTATCGGTCAAGCGTTTGACGCCTTTCGCTCGGCGTTCGGGCGCATCGAGCGGGTCCAGTACAAGGGGCGCGACCTCACGCTGGCCCTTGTCAAGAATCCCACCGGCTTCAACGAAGTGTTGCGGATGCTGACGGCGGAGACGGGCGGACTCGCCTTGCCAACGATGATCGCAATCAATGATCTGGACGCGGATGGCCGCGATGTCTCCTGGCTCTGGGATGTTGATTTCGAGTTACTGGCGCGCGGCAAAGGGGATCTCTACACGACCGGTCTGCGAGGCCCTGACATGGCGAACCGGCTCAAGTATGCGGGTGTAGCGCTGGATCGCATTCACTCCCTCCCCAACGAGCTTCCTGCAGGGCTCGACGCCTTTGTTGAAGCGGTACCTGAAGGATACGCCGCGTACATCCTGCCCTCCTATACTGCAATGCTGGCGCTGCGCAAGACCCTCGCAGACCGTGGTGCCGTCGATGCCTTCTGGGAGCAGTAGGGCGTTTGCCTTCCTGCGCCGAAGCTGAAACGATAATTCTGATGGGAACCTCCATGACGACCGAATCTCCAAGGTGTCTCGTTGTCGGCTGGCTCTATGGCACCAAGATGAATATCTATGGCGATCGGGGTAATGTCCTGGCGATCGCCCAGCGCGCACGCTGGAGGGACATTGATGTCGAGATCCGCGAGATTGGCTTTGGTGAATCCATCCCGGACGATGTCGACATCTTTTTCTGGGGTGGTGGCCAGGATCAGGAACAGGTGGCCGTCTCGCACGACATGCAGGGCGAGAAGGCCGAGCAGCTACGCACGTCGATCGAGAACGGCGCCGCGATGTTGGCCGTTTGCGGTGGATATCAGCTCCTTGGCCATGAGTATCGGCCTCACAATGGGGAGCCACTGCGGGGAATCGGGCTCTTCGACGCGACATCCATGGCGGGACCGGAGCGCTTCATCGGTAACGTTGTTGTCAACAGCCGTTGGGGTATCCTGGTTGGGTTCGAGAACCACAGCGGTTTGACATGGCTGGGCGAGGGCGTTGAGCCACTAGGGAAGATCCAGGTCGGGTGTGGGAACAACGGTCAGGACGGCACCGAAGGCGCGATCTACAGGAACGCAATCGGTTGCTATCTCCATGGCGCACTGTTACCGAAGAACCCTGCGCTGACAGATTGGCTGGTCGAGATGGGACTTCGCCATCGCTATGGTTCAGCGGATCTGCCAGCGATCGATGATGATCTGGAGCGTCGGGCTCATGAGACGGCGATGCAGCGTGCCTTTACTACCCGTTAGAGCCGGGTAGTTCGGTATATTTCTGCCATTGGCATACCATACAATTGTTGTAATGCCGCCGAAGTCGGCTTCTGGCTTTCCTATATGTGGTCTTCGCTTATAATGCATGCAGAGGCATCGTTGCCCAACAAAAAATTCTCATCTTGACGAGTGAAGCAATCTGAAAACGGGCTGGCTCCCGTAACGTGCTTTCGTTTTCGGAAGTACTCGCCTAGTGGGCATCATTTTGTTGTCTAATCCTGTAATGACTGGAGGAATAGCTATGTCTAACCTGGATACACTGGACGAACGTATCCTGTCCGAACTCCAGAGTAATGGTCGGCTGACAATGAAGGCGTTGGCCGAACGCGTCGGCCTTTCTTCGCCTGCAATGATCGAACGCGTGCGTCGTCTTGAGGAGCGTGGAGTGCTTGCAGGCTACCGCGCGATCGTGGATCCGCACGCGATTGGTCGGTCCCTGACGGCGTTGATCTCCGTCGACCTGGACCGCCGGCATTACGACGCGTTCCTCAACCGCCTCCGCTCCGAGCCTGCGGTGGAGGAGTGCCATCGGGTGACGGGAGAGCACGCCTTCATCGTGAAGGCGCATGTTGCCTCGACCGAGGATCTCGAATCGCTGATCGATGAGCTGCAGGATGTAGGCGCCAAGTGCTCCAGCAATATCGTGCTCTCCACACCGATCGTAGACGCGCCGATCGTTCCGCCCGAAGGCTCGGTCAGCGAGCGCACGCGACTGACGCGTCGTCGTCGGCGCGCCGCCATCGAATCGGCCGTGAAGGGGGAGGGGGTTCCACGTCGACGGGGACGCCCCAAGGCTGCCGCGGCAGCCTCCCAGGCAGAGGAGACCAGCGAGTAGCCGACTCCCCCCTTGAGACAAAGCGATGCCCGGCGGGCCACTCCGTCGGGCATCGCTTTGTCTCAAGGGGGGAAGAATCAAAACCTCTTCACGACTGTTCGCCGCGGGTGCGGCCTCGCAAGAGACGGTGTCATTGGCAAGGGCCCGCTCGTTAGTCCAGCGGTTCGATAGGCGGCTGCTCTTCATCGTCGGTGCCACCCGTCTCCCCAGAGTCGTCAGATTCCGCGCTCTCTTCGTCGTCACCCTTGATTGGGACTGGGCTGCGCCCGACCATCCGTGCATAGCGATTGATGCTCTCTGCCGCTCCACTTGCCCAATTGGCGCCCTCGCGTAGCGCTTCGAGCGCGTCCGCCAACTGCTCGGCTTCGTATTCATTCACTTCTGTACACGCCAAGGTCGGCTCCTGGCCTCGTACCACCCAATCCTCAATCGTGTCGCCACTTCCGGGTCGATGTCCGGTAGCCGCACAGAGGTCGGTTTCGTAGGCCTCGTCCGGTACCGGGAAATCCTTGGGGACCGGCTGCCCGTCCGGTCCATTGAGGAGGGCGGCGAACTCAGGCGTCTCATGTATCAGCATCATCACATCCTGCCAGATTGGCCCGGCTGCCTGGATACCGTCGATTTCAGGCAGCTGGGCTGTTCCGGCATCACCGGAGCGGCCCACCCACACACCGATGGCGGCGGCGGATGTGTAGCCCATCGTCCAGAGGTCGCGCCAGTTCTCCGTCGTTCCCGATTTCGCGGCGGTAGGTCGTCCCAACGCCGACTGCGTGTCGCCAAAGCGATTGTCTCGGGTGAACACCCGGGCCCGGGCATCGTTGTCGGTGAGGATAGAGGTAACCTGATATGCGTTGCCCGGGTTCATCGCCTGGACGGCTTCCTTCTCGATCGACTCGGGGGTCACTTCGGAGAGCAGGTTCCCCTGGCTGTCCTGTATTCGCTGGATTGGATTCGCGGGAACGTACCGGCCGTTGTTGGCCAGTGTGGCGTAGGCGTTGGTGTGCTCAATCAGCTGCAACTCGCCAGCACCAAGACCAAGCGAGAGTCCATAGAAGCCGGCATCGTTCTCGAGGCTGTCGACGATGCCCATTCGTCGTGCCATATCCATCACACCCTCGACACCGGCAAAATCGGTGGCCTTGACCGCCGTGATGTTGAATGAGTTGGCCAAGGCCTCCCGCACGCGTACAGCGCCGTAGAACTGTTTCGTGTAGTTGTTCGGCTCGTACTCGTCCTGACCAGGGACCTGCCACGTTGTCGGAATGTCCATGATGACCGTCGCCGGGTTCCACCCCTTCTCGAAGGCCGCCGCGTAGGCAATCGGCTTCATCGCTGATCCAGGCTGGATCAGGCTTGTGGCGAAGTTGACCTGACCACTGATGGCAGCATTATTGAAATCCGCTGATCCGACCATTGCCAGGACCTCGCCGTTCCACGGGCAGATCACAACCAGCGCTCCATTGTTTCGCTCGTATTGCTGCATGTTGGCGACGCCCTGGACAAGGATTTCTTCGGCGGCCTGCTGGAGATCGAGATCGATGGTGGTATAGATATCGAGCCCGCTGTAGACCGCACCCTCACCAAGCTTCTCGAAGATGTGACCGTGTATGTAGTGGGTGAAATGCGGTGCCGACTTGATCGCGTTGGAGCGCGGCGAGTCGCGAAGCGCTCGGAGGCGCCATAGAAGGTCACGAGG
>JAUJLY010000069.1 GCA_030447145.1 Thermomicrobiales bacterium | reverse complement strand
TGAACACTCGCAGCTCCTTCCGAACAATCACTGCTGTTCAACAGGCCAGCCAGAGGGTGCGGCGTCCGACCACCCTTGTCCTCATCTTGACTGCTACGAGGAGCAAGAACGCGCCACCGGCTGGCAAGCTCCCCTGGATGTCGATTCCAGCCCGCGCTAAACGTCCTCGCGCAGGAGCACGCGCCGCCGCTGTCGTTCCTGTCGGGAAGACTCGCGTAACAGATCCTTGACCCGGTCAGGCGTCTTTACATTGTTGAGATACCTGATGGGAGAGCTCTGGTCCGCGGAGGAAATGTAAACATCCCCGATCCGGGTAATGCGCTCTAGCGGATGTTGCTTGACACCGACATCGTTGACCCGGAAGAGATCGATCTCCTCGGTTCGCCGGCCGATGAAGCCGAACGTCGTGATGAGGCGCTGGTTGGTGAGTTTATAGCGGTGCGTGAGCGCCATTCGCGGGGACCAGAGGATGCTGGGACGCCCTTCCCAGAGCACTCGCTCGCCATCAGGCACGCCGTCCAGATCCTCACCGATGGGCAAACCATCATCCGCCAGCAGCCGACCAGACTGATCCTTCTCATCGCCCACAGTCACCGGATTAGTGGCCGCAGCTACCTCTCGGACATCCTCAAGGGATCGACCGCAACTTTGGCAGAAACGGTCGGTGGGGTCGTTCCGGGCACCGCAATCAGGACAAAAGATCCGCGAGGAAGTCTGCATGCATCAAGATCCTTTCGTTCGCCGGGAACCTTCTTGCACTGAACCGGCTGCTCATTCTTGGGTTTCGTGCTCGCATTTTACTCGGTGGCGAATGGTTGGGACCGAATCGAGGCAAAGGACTTTTGCCTCCACTGAAACGAGGCACCATGAAGGGCAACAGTTGCTGCTGCATCGTGACCGCCATTCCTGCATGCTATGGTTACGCTCTCTTCCGGCATCGACATCTGCCGGTTTGGATTGACGTGCGCCCGAGCGGGGAAAGGAAACAGGGACATATGCGAAAGCTTCTTCTCGTGCTGGCCATGGCGGCGTGTTTCGCCATGTCGTTGGCTCCGCTGGCTGCTGCGCAGGACGACGTGGATCTTGAGGCCGTTGCAGAGACGGTCCTGAAGGCGGATCAAGAGGCACTGATGACCGCCCTTGAGACGCCGATAGCAGATGAGGACCTGCCGGAAGGCTTCTCGAACGCGACGTTCGTCGATCCCGAGACTGCCAGCGCCGAGGAAGGTGTGCTCCCCGCCAGCGATCTCGAGGGCGCCTGGGGCAGCGTTGGCTACGCCATAGATTTCGACCCTGCTGCCTTGGGGGCCACCGCTACCCCTGAGTCCGGCTCGGCTGAAGCCAGCTTCAGCATCGGCTTGGCCTTCCTGAACTACATCTTCATGGGTAAAGAAATCACGACCGCTGACCTGGAGGACTTTAAATCATGAGCCCAGGAGGGCCTCGCCGGCGAGACAGGCGACGCCGCTAGCCCGGAAGCTGGTGCGGCAGGAATGGAAGCCACGGTGGAGGATATCGAGATCGCTGGTGTCGATGGCGCGCTGATCACCTACCTTATCAGTGAGGAGGGCGTTCAGTCGGTCGTCCAGCTGGTTGCGATCCCCGTCGGAAACACGATGGTCATCTCTATGGCCGTCGAGGCGGGAACCGAGGTCGACGCCGACGCGGTACTCGCGGTCTCACAGGATCTGGCCCTCGCTGGCGCTGACTATCTTGGCGCGATTGCCAAGGACGCCGATTAGACGTCGCGCGACCAGCAATACAATGTATTGACAGAAAACCGGTCCCTACCCAAGCGGGACCGGTTTTCTGCCAGGGACAATCGAGACGAATCCAGGCTCCCTTCTCGGGGTGTTGGATCGCGACATTGCCAGCGTAACGCCCGCAGGTATGATTGGCTGACACAACACCGTCGCCCAATCGCTTCCTTGCCGTCAAGGGAAGGCGTCACGGCGACACCACTGCTCGAGAGGAATGCGTCCATGCGCTCATTTCATGCGTTACTCATCCTTCTGTTTGGTGCGACGCTCGCACCTGCGCCGCTCGTCAATGCCCAGGAGGATATCGATATTCCCTCGATCGCCGAGACGGTCCTGGAGCGGGATCCAGAGTCGCTTGTCCCGGCCCTGAAGGCTCCGATGAACGCCGACGATCTCCCTCCGGCGTTCTCCAACGCTGAATACGTCGATCCAGGATCCGTTCCCGGCAATACCGGCAACATTGCCGGGGCCGCGATGGGAGAGGTCATCGGCACGGTCATGTACTCAATCGACTACCAGCCAGGCACGGGTGCATCTGCCTCTCCTTCCCCGGGCGCATCTCCCGCAGCAGGCGGTCCGGCCAGCATCTACACCACTGCCTCCCTGAACTACCTGGTATACGGTGAAGAGATCAACGCCGAGTCCCTCGAGGGCCTCGGCAAAGTGCTGCTGGACACGATCGGGGACCAGGCGGCTGACGTAGAGGTATCGGAGATCACGATCGATGATACGGTCACCTACGTAATAACGATCTCCACCTTGACCAACGGCATCGAGGTTGTCATGCAATGGGTTGCCATTCCGGTGGGTAACGTTGCCGTCATGGGCATGGTGATGTCCGGTGGAGTGAACGTTGATGTCGACGCACTATGGGAGGACGCACTGGCCCTTGCGATAGCCGGAACCCGGCACCTGGGAGCGGCCGCCCAGGACGAGTCCCAACCGGCAGGATAGGAAGACGCCATAACTGACTCCAATCGCGGGAGACAAGCACATGACTCCTGAATCCCCTCACGCTGAAGATGACAGCCGGGTGACCGACGCTCGACCGCTCATCACCACTGAGGGTGACAAGATCGCCCTCGGCCCGATCCGTCGTGACCTCCTTCCACTCTACCAGGCATGGATCAACGATCTGTCGGTAACACGATTCCTGGTGTCCAGGCCGATGTCGCTGGACGAGGAGATTACCTGGTATGAAGGAGTCGTCAAGAATGAGCGAATGGCCTTCTTCACGATCTACGAGCGCCCATCATACCGGCCGATCGGTGGGGTCGACCTGCACGGCATCGACGTCAGGAATCGCTCCGCTGAGCTCGGCATCATGATCGGCGAGCGGGACGCGCGCGGCCGCGGCTTGGGCACAGAGGCGGTCCGCCTGATCTGCGACTATGGATTCAACGCGATGGAGCTGAACAGCATCTGGCTGCTCACCTTTGGCTGGAACATCGCGGGCCAGAAAGCCTACGTCAAGGCCGGTTTCAGGGAGTTTGGACGCCGTCGCCAGGCCCGCTTTTTTGATGGGCGCTATTGGGACGACATCTATTACGACCTGCTGCGCGAGGAGTTCGAGAGCCCCGTTGTCCGCCGGATCATGACCGAGGGCATCCCGGGCAATGATCGTTAGTCGATCGACTCTTCCATTGCGTGCTCGTAGGCATCCCACGTCTCACGGCTGAAGGCGACGACACGGATGACCTTGATCTCCGGATACCGCTCCGCAGCCTCCTGCAACTCCTCAACTGCAATCCGGGCCGCCCGCTCCAGCGGGAACTGGTAGATGCCCGTGCTGATCGATGGAAATGCGATCGACCGCACGCCGTTCTCATGGGCGATGCGCATGCTGTTCCGGTAGCAACTGGCAAGCAACCGGTCCTCATCATGATCGCCGCCACGCCATATCGGCCCGACTGTGTGGATGACATAGTGTGCAGGCAGATTAAATCCCGGGGTGATTCTCGCCTCCCCGGTCGGGCATCCGCCAATCCGTCGGCATGTCTCCATCAACCTGTGACCGGCGGCCCGGTGGATCGCGCCGTCGACGCCACCTCCACCGAGCAGCGAGGTATTCGCGGCATTCACGATCGCATCCACACGCTGCCGCGTGATGTCCCCGAGAACGAGTTGGGTGTACCCATTGTCGAACAGCTCGTGGTCGTCCATGGAACCGTCCTCCGAACGGCAACACGCCCGGACGCTCTGGGGCCATCCGGGCGTGTTACGGAGAGGTGATAGACCTACGCGTTCATGGCTTGCCTGAGCAACCCGGGCACCTTGGACGGACTGTCCGCGACCCGTACCCCCGCCGCCTCAAGCGCGGCGATTTTCTCCTCTGCAGAGCCGGAGCCACCGGAGATAATGGCACCCGCATGGCCCATGCGCTTGCCCGGAGGGGCAGTACGACCGGCGATGAAACCGGCCATCGGCTTCGTCACATGCTCCTTGATGAATGTTGCCGCAGTCTCCTCGTCATCGCCGCCGATTACGCCAATCATCACGATCGCTTCCGTGTCCGGATCGTTCTGGAAAAGCTCGAGGACATCGACGAACGAGGTGCCGATCACCGGATCTCCCCCGATCCCGACGGCGGTTGACTGGCCGAGTCCGGCCTTCGTCAGGGCGTCGACCACTTCATAGGTCAAGGTTCCTGAGCGGGAAACCAGCCCGACCTTGCCGGGCTCGTGAATAAAGCCAGGCATGATGCCGACCTTCGCCTCACCCGGTGTGATCAGCCCGGGACAGTTGGGACCGATCAGCCGCGCGCCCTTCTGCTTGACGAGGTGATACACCGGCACCATATCGTTGACCGGCACGCCTTCGGTAATACAGATGACCAGTTCGATACCGTTGTCGACGGCCTCGTAGATCGCATCGGGTGCGAAACGGGCCGGGACATAGATAATGGAGGTGTTTGGGTTCGTTTTCCTAACCGCTTCCTCAACCGTATCGAACACTGGAACGCCGGCGACCGTCTCACCCTTCTTGCCTGGTGTGACGCCCGCGACGACGTTGGTGCCGTACTCGACCATCTGCGTCGCGTGGAACGACCCTTCCCGCCCGGTAATGCCTTGGACGAGCAGCCGGGTGTCATTGCCTACCAGAATACTCACTGGGTCCTCCTTCCCCCGGGGTCCCCGGGTGACGTGGTTACGCGGCCTGTCCTGATGCAGCGGAAACAACCTGTTCGGCCGCCTCGTCCATCGTGTCCACGGCCATCAACCCGGCCTCAGCTAGGATCTTCTTGCCTTCCTCAGCGTTCGTGCCGGAGAGGCGCACCACGATCGGCACCTTGACGTCCACCTGGCTTAGGGCCTCGCGGATGCCATCGGCGACAACGTCTCCTCGGGTGATGCCACCAAAGATATTGATCAGGATGGCGCGGACGTTGGGATCCGATGTCACCAGGCTGAACGCCTTCGCAACCTGTGAGGCACTTGCCCCGCCCCCGACGTCAAGGAAGTTCGCCGGCTCGCCACCACTGAGCTTGACGGCGTCCATCGTGGCCATGGCCAGCCCGGCGCCGTTGACAATGCAACCAATATCGCCATCCAGCTTCACGAAAGAGATGCCGCTGGATCGCGCGTCCAGCTCGGTCTCGTTCTCCTCCGCCATATCGCGGAGGCCCTCGATGTCCTTGTGGCGATACAGCGCGTTGTCATCGAAGCTCATCTTTGAGTCAAGCGCCAGCCACTCACCGGCACCGGTGAGAATCAGGGGATTGACCTCAACCAGCGTGGCGTCCTCCTTAATAAACGCGGTGTAGAGGTGCTCGGCGATTTTCGCGAAACCATGAACCTTGTCGGCCCGAAGACCGAGGGCGAAGCCCAGTTCCTTCGCCTGGTATGAATGAAAACCGAGGGCAGGGTCGGCATTGATCCGGACGATCTTCTCCGGAGTGGTCCTGGCCACCTCCTCGATGTCCACGCCTCCTTCGGCGCTGGCCATGATCAGGACCTTACGATTCGGGCGGTCCAACACGACGCCCAGATAGAACTCCCTGACAATGTCGGCCCCCTTTGCCACCAGTACCTTATTGACGGTGTGACCCCGGATGTCCATACCGAGAATCGCCTCCGCGGCCGCTTTCGCTTCCTCGGGATTGTGGGCCAGCTTGATGCCGCCCGCCTTTCCGCGACCCCCGCTGTGCACCTGGGCCTTGATCGCTACTGTGCCTCCAAGCTCAGATGCTGCCGCGGCCGCCTCGTCGGGCGTCGACGCTACCCGACCGGGATTGACTGGTACGCCGTGCTTTGCAAGAAGTTCTGCTGCCTGGTACTCATGGACATCCATAGCCCGTGCTGCTCCTTATGCCTGCCCAGGCGGTCCCCGGTTCGCACCACGTCCATCGGGTGAGCCTGTCCCGGATTCCAGCCTGATCTGCCTCTTTCGATGACTGATCGTATCACACGCAAAGCATCGTTCAGGACGATGCGCCCCCTGTTACATCGTTCGACAGATTGTGAAAAATCAAGCAAATGAAGATGGGCAGTGTCACTTGAACAGGCAGAACTCTATTCGTCAGGTCGCTGCTTTATCGATCAAAGGTGGCTTCAGAACTAATATTCGGAATGAGTGGCCTTTTTCGTTTCGTTCCTGCTATACTGTAAGAACCGAGACGTCTCCAGTAGGTTGCGCTCGAAACGGTCTCAGTGGGCCATTTCGCGTTCCGTCCGTTCGGAAGCGACTCGACATATCTTTTTTCATTGTTTGTGTCGGGAAGTACGCCCGACAAGAGAGGTTCAGGCGGAACATGAGTGATCGAACGCTGACTTGCCGCGATTGCAATCAGGAATTCACGTTCACTGCGGGTGAGCAGGATTTCTACACGCAGCGGGGCTTTTCAGATCCTCAGCGTTGCCCGGAGTGTCGCTCCGCACGCAAGACCCAGCGCAACCAGTCGGGTGGCAGCAGCTACGGCGGCGGCGGATACTCCTCAGGCGGTTACGACAGCAACGACAGCGGATACTCCTCTGGCGGTGGCTATCGCAGCGGCGGCGGCGGTGGATACTCCTCCGGCCCGCGCACGCTGTATCCGGCAGTCTGCTCGGAATGCGGTAAGGAGACGGAAGTCCCCTTCAATCCGACCCCTGGCAAGCCAGTCTTTTGCCGCGAGTGCTTCCAGTCTCGCAAGAGCTCGTCCCCACGGTACGATTCCTACTAGGACGTCACCGTATCTCAACTGAGAACAGACGATACAATCGGGCCAGGGGAATCACCCCCCGGCCCGATTTTTCATTCTATCATCATGGGCATCCTTCTTGCCCACATCCCCAGGGCGCCATCGTCATGATCCGTCGTATCGTCTCCTATGTTCTTCGCACGGACCAGGAACGTACTATGGCCGACTCCACTACACCACCAGACGCAGAGGTCGTACGCAGGGGTGAGCTGGCCGAGCTGCGCCGGCATCAACCTGCTGATCGCGAGCATTTCATGCGGTGGTACCAGGACCCTGACATTGCCGAGCTGCTGCGGCACGACCTGCGCCCCCTCACTCCGGGACAGGCAAGAGGCTACTTCGACTCAATTGTCCTCCCGGCCTCATCTTCGGGAACCGCGTGGGCGATTCATGACCGCGTCTCGGGCAATCTCCTCGGCACGACCGCCGTGACCCAAATCAATCACAACGAGGGCTCCTGCCTCTTCCGCATCGTTATCGGCGAAAAGATCGCGTGGGGCCATGGCTTTGGTACCGACGCTACACGACTTGTGGTCGAGGAAGCCTTCGAAACGCTGGGCCTCAATACGATCAAGCTGGAAGTCTTTGAGCATAATCCGCGCGCGCGTCGCGCCTATGAGCGCGTCGGGTTTGTAGAAACCGGTCGTAGCGTCGAGTGGACGCGCAATCATCGTCTCGACGTGATCGCAATGGAGCTGCGTCGTACCACCTGGGAGCAGTCCCGGGACAGCGCCGGTCATCCCGCACAGTGAAACAGACGTATACTTCCACAGGCTCGCCCCGACACCGGGTCCTTTTCCGTGCACCTTTGCATGACACCGGACGGGTTTGTAGAGTGACCTCATATGTCATGGCAGGCCGCATGCGCTTTTCACCATCATGTCCGAACTAAAGCGCGCGTATGCCCCGGCCATCGCAGCCGGTTTGATCTGATCCCGGGCCAATATTCAGTAAGGAAGAGCACTATGGCAGCCAGCAATGGCAAGATCTCGCCGCATTCCCCATCCCCACGTTCCATGCCTCAAGGCAAAGTCCTTTCCCGCATCGAGTCCCCGGCGGATCTCAAGGAGTGCACGTCTCGGGAACTGAGCCAGCTCGCCGCTGATGTGCGGGCTGCGCTTATCAGTTCGGTCACGGAGACAGGCGGTCATTTGGGAGCAAGCCTTGGTACCGTTGAGCTGACCATCGCCCTCCACTATGTCTTCAACTCGCCGCTGGACAAGCTGGTCTGGGATGTTGGCCACCAAGCCTATACGCACAAGCTCCTTACCGGCCGCAAGGAAGCCTTCGGGACGCTCCGGCAGGAGGGCGGGATCTCTGGCTTCCTGAGTCGCGACGAGAGCGAGCACGACACCTTCGGTGCCGGCCATGCTTCCACCTCAATCTCCGCCGCGCTCGGGATGTGCGTGGCGGAGCAGGACAAGCCAAAGGGAGAGCCGCGAGGTCACGTCGTCGCCGTCATCGGTGATGGCGCGCTCACCGGCGGCATGGCGTACGAGGGACTCAACAACGCCGGGCATATGAAGTATCCGCTCATCGTCGTGCTCAACGACAACGAGATGTCGATCGCCCCCAATGTCGGCGCGATGAGCAAGTACCTTGATCGCCTGCGCACCGATCCCATGTACAACCGGGCCAAGGACGAACTGGCTGACTTCGTTGAGAAGCTGCCAAAGGGCGAACGGTTCGTGGACTTCGGCAAGCGCGTGAAGGATTCGATGAAGGAGTTCATCTATCACTCTGCTCTCTTCGAGGAGCTCGGCTTCACCTACATCGGTCCGGTCAACGGCCACCATATCCCCGACCTGGTCTCCGCCCTGCGTCATGCGGCGGAGTGCAACGAGCCCGTATTCGTGCACGTCCTCACCCAGAAGGGCAAGGGTTACGATCCCGCATCGGCCGATATTGAGCGCAGTCATGCCGTGAGCGCACCGTCCTTACCCAAGAGCAAGAGCAGCACGTCGGCCGCACCCAAGTATCAGGATGTCTTCGCCAAGACGGTGATCGAGCTGGCAAACGGCGATGAGCGGATCTACGCCATCACCGCCGCGATGCCCTCGGGCACCTCCCTCGGGAAGTTCAAGGCGAAACATCCGGATCGTTTCTTTGACGTCGGCATCGCCGAACAGCATGCCGTCACCTTTGCCGCGGGGTTGGCTACCGCCGGTCTTCGCCCTGTCGTAGGCATCTACTCGACGTTCCTGCAGCGCGCCTATGACCAGATCATCCACGATGTTTGTATCCAGCGGTTGCCGGTCATCTTTGCGCTCGACCGTGCTGGCTTCGCCGGGGATGACGGCCGCACCCATCATGGCGTCTTCGATCTCAGTTACCTCCGCTGTTTGCCCAATATGACGATTATGGCGCCCAGCGACGAAAACGAGCTGCGCCAAATGATCAGGACTGCCGTCGATTACACCGAAGGGCCGGTGGCGATCCGATATCCGCGCGGAGCCGGACGCGACGTGGATACCTCGGGCCACCCAGAGCCACTTCCCATCGGCAAGAGTGAGGTGCTCCGCGAAGGCAGCGACGTTGCCCTGCTCGCTGTTGGATCGATGGTGGAGTACGCCCGGCATGCAGCCCAGGAACTGGCGAACGAGGGAATCAGCGCCACCGTGGTGAATGCCAGGTTCGTCAAACCACTCGATGAGGAGCTCATCCTCAGGCTGGCCGACGAAACCGGTGCCATCGTGACGATTGAAGAAAACTCTGCTACCGGCGGATTCGGCTCGGGCGTTCTTGAGCTCCTGTCCGAGCACGGGAAGCTGGTGCCGACCAGGGTGCTTGGAGTTCCGGATCGCTTCTTTGAGCAGGCGTCGCAAACGCGCCTGCGGGAGGTGGCCGGACTTGGCGTCAACAGCATTGTAGCTGCGGCCAGGCAAGTGACCGAGACACGTGCGCGCTCGACCGTCGAAGCCGGGCATAATGTCCCCGCGTCCGTTTCAGGCTGATCGGCCCTGATGACCCAGAACGGTATCGATATCACTGGTTCCCCTGAAGCCTCAGCTCCACGTAGCGATATGCCGACTTTCGCGGCCCTCGTGCGCGCGGTCGTTCCCGAACTCACCGACCACCAGATTCATCAGTTCATCACTTATCGGGATATATTGCATGCCCGAAACCAGGTGGTAAACCTCACAGCGGTTCGGGATTTCGACGGCATCGAGCGGCGCCTGATCCTCGAGAGCCTGCGCCTGCACGACAAGGTCAAGGAGTTCGCGGGCGAAAAGCATGGCCGGGTCATGGACCTCGGCAGCGGTGGCGGCATTCCCGGAATCATCCTCGCTATTGCC
>JAUJLY010000068.1 GCA_030447145.1 Thermomicrobiales bacterium | reverse complement strand
AGATCTCGAATCCCGGGAAGTGCGGACCAGTGACATCCCAATCCTTGCGCGCCTCGTCCGATGTCAGGATGAACGCGCCCTTGCGCGTGCCGACAAATACTCGAACCCCGCTCATATCCTGCTCCTTGTCATATGCCTTCATGCATCCGTTATCTGTCGTGGTGTACGTACGATCGCAGGGTACATACTGGCACATGGGAAACAAGCGTGCTTCTCCGATCTTGCCGCGGCGGCGGATAGGGGATCCGGAAGACGATCCGACCAAGATGATCATGATCATGGTCATTGCGCACACGCGTCGGTGATCGGGTTGAGTGGGGTTCTTTCGGGATGAGATCGGTGCGAATGGGAGGAACTGCGACGGTGGAGATGCGTGCCGCCGCAACGCCCTCCCCAGCAAGCGGGTTGTTGCAGAATCCTTGACATATATACGCGTCGGGGACGGCTAAATACGCCATCGCGCACGGTGGGTTCGATGTGGGACGGGCGATTATGGCTCGATACGCTCGAAGTGTGAGGCTAGTCGCTGGTAATCGCGGCGTTCGGGCTGCCGTCGGAGCGGGTTTTTCACTCGGTGAGTCCCTACATCAGCTGCGGGGGAGGATCCCACTCTTCGACCCCTGAATGATCGGGCCTGTTTTGCACGGTATCCTCCCCGGCGATGAAGGAACGTGGGGAGGTGTAGGGGCTGTCCCAAAGGGTTGCAGGGTGAGCCTGCAATGCAGGCGAAAAGCGGCAGCGGCCCCTTGGCCTGATCAGCGCCGCAGGCGTCGATATGCGAGCGATTCCAGCAATTCTGCAGCGTGGGCGCTTCGTCCATCCTGCGTATGATGGATGGCGACACGAGGGGCAACGGGAGGATGAACAGATGGAAGGACAAACCGGTCTCGGACCATCAATGAACGCCGAAGAGATTACGCTCCACACCGGCATGCCGGTACCACGTCAACTGATGACGAACGTAGGCACGTGGGCGCAACACGAGCTAACACCAGGCTGGCTTGCGTCACTGCCGGAGGCCGTGGCCTTCCTGTGTGCCAAATGGAACATCGAGCTCGATCCGGTCATCCCCGCCAGCTACATGACCCTGGTGCTGCTCGGGCACTCGGTCGACCTCGGTCCCGTCGTCATCAAGTCGTCACCGCTCGCCGACGAGTTTCGTGCAGAGGCAACGGCACTCGAACTGGGGGCTGGCGAAAACGTCGCGCGGCTGTACGACGTGGATTTCCAGCGCAGTGCCATGGTCCTTGAGCGAATCGTGCCAGGAACAGAACTCCGGGATGTCGCGATGGCCGATGACGACGCCACCCGTCTGGCGGCGGAAACGGTGCTCACATTCTGGCGCCCGGTGCCGAACCCGACGGGCCTCCACCCGCTGCAGGATTGGATGCGTGACCTCTTCACCTGGTCACCCCGTCCCGACCGGGTTCCTACCGAGTTGGTCGAGCACGCGCAGGCGGTGGGATCGGCGTTGCTGGTGCAATCGTCACGTTCCTTTCTGCTTCATGGTGATTTCCAGCATCACAACGTGCTGCAGCGGGAGTCGGGCGAATGGGCCATCATCGATCCGAAGGGGCTGATCGGTGACCCGGGATTCGAAATTGCCGCATGGATGTATAACCCCCCAGGCGTGGCTGCGCGGGACGATTACGTGGACCTGGCGGAGCGGCGGATTGCGATTTGTGCCGATATTTGGGGCATCGACCGGCAGGAGCTGGTCGCGTGGGCGTTTGTGGGTTCGGTGCTCTCTGCCTGCTGGTCCGCCAGCGGTCCTGCGCCAGACGAGTGGCTGCGCCACTCGATCCGTGGTGCCCAACTTCTGCGAACACTCCTCAGTTAGCGAGGCGCCACGTCGTCCGCGCAAAGAGATAGTGGCGACAAAATCCTTGATCGAGTCAAAACATGTCACTTTAGATAGGAGTATGGTCCCGCGAAGCGGTCCAAAACCGAGTGCATCGGCCCAACTTCTGGTGGTTGTTCTTATCTTGTGATCTGTGTGAAAGGACAACATGACGTGCCCGGCAAGCCACTCACCATTGAGCAGGTTCTGACCCTGCTCACGGAAACGCCATCGCGGATCGCCGATCTCACCACCGGTTCGACGCCTGCTCAACTTCGTGCCCAAGCTGGTGAGGATGAGTGGTCCGCGAACGATGTGCTTTCCCATCTCCGTGCGTGCGCTGATGTCTGGGGCGGCTGCATCCTGGCGATGATCGCCGAGGATGCTCCCACGCTGAAGGCGGTCAATCCCACCACATAGATCAAGAGGACCGACTATCCGGAACTGGTATTCGAACCCTCATTGCGCGCCTTTGCCGCACAGCGTGCCGACTTCCTGGCACTCCTCCATTCCTTGCCGCACGAAGGCTGGTTCCGTGCGGCGACCGTGACGGGAGCAGGAAGACCGCTCCAGCGCACCGTGCTGTTCTATGCCGAGTGGCTGGCAACTCATGAACGGTCACACCTGAAGCAGGTCCAACGTATCGCGAACACGATGCGCATATAGACCCGGTCGCCGCCGCGAGCATCTCTATGTCGCTTCCATCATCGTGTGCCTTCGACCGGGATCTGGGTACGGAAATGTTCTATCCGACCGCAAACGCCTCTTGCTGCTCTCCCTGCTCCACTCCTTCCCTCGTTGACTGACTCCCCCAACACGATGGCTGGTTCTTGGCATGGACTCTGCATTGTGATGTTGCAATAGCACAGCGTCATTACGAGCATCCGGGACCAAGGACATGCCAATCGAATTCACAGTTGTCGGCGAACATAGGGACGACGAAACACAGTTGCTGGTTATGGGAACCGATGGGAAATACTACGGCTATGCCGCTGCTCGCGATCATTTTTCACCGGTGGAACCGGATGAACGGTGGGTAATTCAACAGAGGAGTGACGACCTCTTTGTTGACTCCGCCGAATGGGGGGCGAAGTCGTCATGAACGGGACCGCCACCCTGACCCGACACCGATCATCAAGTGACACGGTGGAATTCCAGGTCATCGGGGAGCTGAGAGACGATCTGCACCATCTGCTGCTCTTGGGCAGCGATGGTCACAGCTACGGCTATGACATCATCAGTGGAGAGATAAGGGAGCTTGAGCCGGATGACTCCTGGGCCGTGGATGTGGTAGGCCATGTCGCGCAGCGGCTTGAAGCCACCGCGGGGAAGCTGGCAACGTAGCCAGCCGACCGCTACAAATGCTCGCCATGCAACGGCGCGTCGGCAAAGCTCCTCCTTTCTGGGCATTCCTGGCTGGAGTTCATGGTCGTCGATTTCCCCGCGTTGGAGAGTGTTGAAGTCCTGACCGACGACGTTCGCCAAAGCCTTATTCACCCCAGTCTCCACAAGAAAAATTGACGACTTACGTCTGCTTTTCAGAGCTTTCCTGCCAATGGGCTTTCTCTGAACTGTGGTTGGATGTGTCTGTGCATATAGGAATAAGCGCGAATTCAGGCTCTGGTATCGCGAAATCGGCTCTGTACCAGGTAGGTATTGTCAGCGCGTGATGCGTCCATGGTCCGGTTTTTGCCGTGTCCGACCTATTGCCCATACAACACGTTCATGGAGCACCAAATTATCGCAGGAGAAAACACGCGTGAGTATGACTGCTACTGATGGTATCGAGATGCCCCTGGTTGTTAAGGGACCGTGGACGCATCAGGCCCGCATGGATGCAATCGACAAGGAATGTCGCCAGAGTTTCGAAAGCTACTTCACCAAGGCCATGAAGGTCCGCAACTGGGTTCCCAACGAGCTGCCGATCAAGGAGATGCATGAACTCGGGCACAAGCTCAGTCCGGATACCGTCACCATGATCCAGGCCTTTCTGGGAGTAGAAGAGTATGTCGGAGACTATGTTCAGGGCGGTTTGGAACTCTTCCACAATAACCGGGTCCGGCGCAATCTCCAACTCGCCTGGGGAATGGAAGAGCTCAAGCACGGCTGGGCATGGGAGATGGTGCTCCTCCATTCCGAACAGAGGACCGAAACACAGCTCAAGGAATATATAGAGGAGGTGCTGTCCCACAAGTGGACCATGCAGGAAAATCACCCTGGGCTCTATTCACCCCTGGGCGTCCTCTGCTACGCCATGGTGCAGGAGCGGGCAACCTATTTCAACTATGAAGAAATGCGCAAGCGCATTCGGCAGGAATATGGCTTACCCGAGAAAGCCTCAGTCGAAGAGCGGAAACGGGGTCATCAGATCGGCGCGGCCGGCGCGTTCCAGATCGTGGGCCGAGACGAAATCGCCCATCACGGCATCTTTCTGGAAATGACCCGCATTCACATGCGGTACCTTCCCGACGAAACCCTGGAAACACTGCTGAAGGTCTTTCGCGGCTTCACCATGCCAGCGCTCGACTTCATCCCGGACGCCGCACAGCTGGAGGAAGCCATGATGCGGACAAAGCTGCACACTCCACGCAAGCAAGTGACGGACGTCAATAACCCGATTCTTGACGCGCTGGGCTTCGATAACAAGCGCGCTCTCGAGCGGGGAGTCCAGGAGGCCAAAAAGCTACCGCCCGGACTCGGCCCCGAATTCGTCACCCTGTCGAGATCCGGAGAGTTCGTTCTCTCGACTTCTGCGTAAGTAACGTCGACGAACTCGCAACGCCTTTTCTTCCTCAGTCGTCGCCTTCCGCACTGCACCCCGCAGGTCCAGCAGTTGCTCAACCTGTCGGGCACTCGTGTAGTGCTGGTTCTCAACGCACACGGCTTCTCCCCTGCCACGGGCGTAGTAAACCCGTACCCGATCTCCACCATTTACTCCGAAACACTGCTATATTGGAAGTAATTACCCGACAATCTACAGGCGGAGGACGTGAGATGGAAAAAGTGACGAGTACAGTCAAGCGATGGCTGTCCAAACTCAAGGGCGGCAGCAGTAAGTCGACCACGAAAAAGTAGCCGCGGGCTGCTCAGTATCGGATGACAAGTGCGTGGAGGCGTGGCGGGGGGAGATCCTCGTCACGTTTCTTGTTTCAACCAGCACCAATTCCTTGCTCCGAAATGTAAATAGCTTTTGCGGCGGATCTACCACGCCAGGATCAACGTCTAAGGCAAGGGAAGCCAAATCCGCACGGGCCCGGAAATCCAGCCGCTAGGAGCGATGTGCACCAGATGAACCTTTGCCGCTGCGTCGTCTGTAGTCCGTGGCGGAGGACCTGCGGTGCACGCGGCCTGTTCGCGGCCACGACGCAGCAATAGCCTGCCCTGAACCTGTCGAACGGGTCCTCCTGCCAGGCCGCACGGGACGACTACACCCTCCACCTGGCCGACATGGTGCATTAAAAACTGGGGTAGCAAGAATCAAGCAGGCTTGCCAATAGGCACAGGTCTTGCACAGAGGTCGATCCTGGCCAGAGTTTTAGCAGGGGGTAAGTCATGGGATGTTTGGGGCGGATTATCAAGGGAGTGTTGATTGGTAAGGCCATTCAATGGTTGCGGAGGAAGCTATAGGGGACCGTAACGAAGGAGCATAATCGTGCCATCACAACTGGTCACCGTGCTGGAGCGACTCCAAAATGCGATGAACGACCATAACCTCGACGCACTCGTCACGTGCTTTGCTCCCGACTTTAGGAGCGAACAGCCAAATCATTTCAACCGCGTGTTTCGGGGTAACGACCAGGTACGAAAGAACTGCACGACGATGTTCCAGTCAATGCCAGATCTTCAAGTAGGGGTTTTGCGATCGGTCCAACAAGATGACACCATCTGGTCGGAATGGCACTGGCTTGGAACGCTCCATGACGGTTCCCGACAGGAGATATTGATGCTTCGCTGCAACGATTGAGGCAGTCATCCTGACGGGGGCTCAATCACCGCTTGGATCTGTTTGAGTCGGTATCGGCTCGCGTATCGACATGGCTAGCGTCCCAACCAGTGGGACTGGAGTGTGGTCAGGTAAGCCTTCAATCGGTGCATGACGCGCCTCATCCGCCGGCTGGTGGGGCGTGGTCCTCTTTACCGACCTTGATCGTTCAACGGATCGTCTGCTCATCGTCGCCGATAGATTGAACCATTCATGGAAAGTAGATGGTGCATCTGCGGTGCTACAGTGTCCCGGCCTTCACCTCACTAGCGACAGCTCATGGCGAGATTCAATTGGCTAAGTATTCCTGATGAAGGACACATCGCGTTTCTTTGTTTCTACAGGTAGCGAAGGAGGACATTTCTATATAAGTGCTCACGAAGGCGATCGCCCTTTCGCAAGCCCTCCCCACAGGAGCAGTGCAATGGAAACGGCGGAGAGCCGTAAGTTCATCCAATCCTGATAAGAAGCAACTGCTAGATCAGGTGGGGAATATCATCAAGATTAGATTTCCTAACCGGAGCACTAATACCAATGGAACTGAGCTTTTCGCGCAGCTCGTTCGAAGTAGAGTGGGTTGATCCTGGCGCCAAGATTATGCCCTCAATCAGTAATTCGAGGTGAGCAGGGATCTTCAAACCGAGTGGTTGCCTCGATATGTGGTCGTCCGTTAGGTCGCCATGCGTCCAATCCTCTGGCTGATGGACGGTTACAGCGCGGACTTCGCGTTCATGTTCACATTCGATTCTCTTGAAGAATGGTGCTGCCATTGTGTTTCCATAAGTTGGGGGTTGGAAGGAGGCGAAATCGAAGTAGGTCATCTCCCCGATAACCACATCTTCCTTGGCGGCCGCAAAACTATCTCGCATCCGAGCGAAAGTAGATTGAACTGCAACCCCGCCGCTTCCGTAAAGCTTCCACATAGCGTCGGATTCAAACTTGCTATTATACCAACAACTTGCGTAGGTATAGAACCTATTAATCCTGTTATTGCTACGGACGAGCATTTCAAAATCTGTAAATTCGTCCTCTGGATTCCTAGGGAGGTTGGTGAAGCGATCCTTAGCAAGAGACTTTGTCGCTTTTGGCAGTATCCCATCGAAGGCATCACTGAACTGGCTTAATCGAGCGAAGTACAGGGATTCACTGGAAAGGAGGTCAAGAAACCGCTCCAGAGGAAAGTATCGAATCATTGGCGCGTTCACATTCTCTGGCGGCCTCACCCAGCCGTGTGGCTTGTACATATGTATGTTCCCTCAGAACGGAATGGCGGTAATCATCTCGTGCTGAGACGCCTAATAATTAATTCGATTTTGAAAGCCATGACTCCGCTAATTTTCGAACATCTGCAACTGCCTTGTCACCCGCATTGTGCCTAGAGATGAAATCCATAGCTGATTCAATGTTCTCCGGCCTTTGGAGATAGCCAAACACGTGACTTAGTTTTTTGAGTTCCGGTCTTTCTTGAGCGAGCGCAAGCGTCCTTTCAACACTATCTCTTGCAACGTATCGTAGCGCCCTATAAGCGTCTTCTGTTCCTATGCGTCGAGCGGAACCGTGGACGAGATCGTTTCTCATCAGATAAAGATAGTAAAGATCGAACGGATGGACGACGTAAGAAGCTTTGCCGATCGAAGTTATCAGGAGCAAATAACGGAGGGAAACGGTTTGGGCTTTTAGTGGATCGCTCCTAGCGCACAGAGTTGACTCCAGTGAAGTGGTTAGGTCCAAGATACGGAGGTCTAGGTTGTCGCGAGTCATGCTGCTGCCAATGTAGATAGTTGCCCTAACCAATTGGTCCTTCAGAGGTGCTGGCATCCTATTGGAAAATAAAAACCGGAGGTCCTTTAACTGACTCTCAACCACTGAAAGAGTCGTGTCTCGTAGAGTCAAGTCGACCGCTTCGAACGCTCGGTAGCTCCCCATATGTGACTCAAACTGGCCATTCTCCGTCCAAGCGAAACAGTGAATTCCTCGCCTCTGAAGCCTCTGCATTTCCTGTAGGAAGCGCAACGAAGACATAGCTACCCGAAGGATTGCCAAGGCGTCATCAATCATCGGCTGTGCGCGTTCAATGGCCTTCTTATATGTTCCAGCGGTTGTTTGCATTTGAGCAAACACGGCATCTCGTAGGAATAGGACTTGGTCGGCCATTGGGTGATCATTAAGGTCAAGCCAAGGGATGTCTCTAGACGGGTTAAAAACCAGGAACTCAACGTTGCCGACTTGTATTTTGCCCTCGAGCGCTAAATGACGGATTTCCCAGAGCACACTCCACGTGGCTGGGGTACGGCTGTGTTCCTCCAAGAATTGCTTTGCGTGTGATCTTATCGTTGTTGGATTGTGAACGTCTCTGTCCAGCCAAACTTCAGAAACGGTCCTTTGCAGGAGTGCGCGAAGCTCCCGCTCATCCATGTGTTCCAGAACTCCTTCTTCCACTTCTCGCATCAGCAGTCGCCAGCATTCGAAGTAAGCCGTACTCTCCTTATGAGTTAACTGCAGGTATATATTGCTGACGTCCGTATCGCGGGTAAGCAGATCATCCGGAACATGCCAGCCGATCGCACGAGAGGGATACAAGTCAACGCAATCGCTTTGGCGTTCAGCAGCAACAAGGGTAAGCAACTGGATGAGGCTCTTCCGAAGATCGCTGATGGCCAAGATGATTTTCCTCCACTAGTGGAGTAATTACATGTAGCCCTGTCCCAACATGCTTTTTGTCATTGGGCGCGGAGAGCCTCTCGGCTCTCCGCCCAAATACATCCAGTATCTTGGGTAATCAGTCGTCCGCGGCGGCAACCGGCTCCTGAATTGCGTCCGGGGTTCCCCCAGTGCGAAGCAGGGCAAAATACTTGGCATCCGGATGGTGGATGACGATCGCGGCGGTCGTTTGTTCCGGATTGAACTGGTAGCCCTGGGTCACCTCGACGCCGATCGACTCCATGTCCAGCAGCCGGTTGACGATGACGTGATGCTCCAGGTCCGGGCAGGACGGATAGCCCCACGAGTATCGCTTGCCGGCGTCCTCGCCGATCCCGAGCATCTCGCGGGAGCGCTGGTGGACAAGCTCCGCCAGGCCCTCGGCCGCCGACACGCTGAGGCCGTGCGTGAAATAGCTTTCGCTATAGTCCCCGGCGGCCTGTAGCCGATCGGTCTGCTCGGTAGCCACGGAGCCCATCGTGACGACCTGCAACTGGACGACGTCCTTCTTTCCTGAGCCAACCGGCAGGAAGTAGTCCGCCAGGCACAGGCGCTCGCGCGCGGGCTGCCGGGGATACGTCATCCGCTCGATCTCGCGGTCCTGGTCCTCCGGATCGTAGATGATCAGGTCGTTGTTCTCGCTGTTGCAGGGGAAGTAGCCGTAGCGAACACGCGGCTGAAGCCAGCCGTTCTCCTTCGCACTCTCCTGCATTCGCTTCAGGCGCGGGTAGAACTCGTTCTGGAGGAGCGCCTCCCATTCCTCGCCCTTCACGCCCTTGCCACCCCAGTGCAGGCGGAACAACGTCTTCATGTCCATATGTGGCCAGATGTCGTCCAGCGTGAAGTCGGTCATCTCGCGCACGCCCCAGAACGGCGGCGTGGGGACCTCGTCGAGGATGCGCGTCTCCGAGCGTTTGGTGTCACTCGGATCGGCGGCATTCAGGAACGAATCACGCGTTGGCTTGTTCAGCGTCTTGCGCGCTCGCTCGAGCGTTGTCTCCAGCAGTGCAGCCCGTTCTTCCGACACGACGATGCGGTCCATGATCGAGAGCCCCTCGAACGCATCCTTCGCATAGAAGACGCCTGGCTCGTAGCTCGTGTCCGGCTCCACGAAGAGAGCCCGGTGCGCGTAGGCCGGATTGATCGCCGCGCCGCCGATCATGACGGGGATGGCGATTCCCTGATGGTGCAGCTCCTTGACGGCCAGCGGCATCTGCTTGCTGGTCGAGACGAGGAGGGCGGAGAGGCCGATGGCGGTCGCGTTCACTTCCACGGCCTTGTCGATGATCCTGCTGATCGGCACCTGCTTGCCGAGGTCGTGCACGGTGTACCCGTTGTTGGTGAGAATCGTGTTCACGAGGTTCTTGCCGATGTCGTGGACATCGCCGTAAACCGTCGCGAGGACCACCGTACCTTTGGTCGATCCCTCGGCCTTCTCGAGGTAGGTCTCGAGCTGGGCCACGGCCTTCTTCATCGTCTCGGCGGATTGCAGCACGAACGGCAGGATCAGCTCGCCGGCGCCGAACTTGTCGCCGACTTCCTTCATGGCGGGCAGCAGGACATTGTTCAGCACGTCGACGGCATCGCCACTTTCGGCGACGGCCTGGTCGATATCGGCCTCGACCCCTTCCTTCTTGCGATGGACGTTCCGTTAATACAGCCGGTCGCGGAGCACCATGTCCGCCATCGGGTCGTTGCCGGTTACTTCTTCCTCGGGCCGG
>JAUJLY010000067.1 GCA_030447145.1 Thermomicrobiales bacterium | reverse complement strand
TGATTACTCCAAACGAACCGGAAAGGAATGGAATCAGCAGGAATAGGCAGGAATGGCCAGGATAGTCAGTCGAGCACATGCGCGAGAAGCTCGACCGCACCCCAGCCTCCGTCCCGCGCGGCTTGCCGCAGTTCATCGGCTGATCTATTGGCGATTAGCCGCTCCAGGGAAACGACCATGGATTCGAGGGCGCCGACGACAACCCCTGGCGATCGCCCATCTTGCGGCGTCTCCACCGGTTCACCGGACGCATCCGCGGCTGCAAGGAACGGTACCTTTTGATACTCTCTCATGAACTCCTGTTTTCCACTTGATCCGGTTCATGCCTGGCTGCCCGCTTTCCGGTTGGATGAGGATCAGGCCCGGACATCGTCATGCACCGTCCAGGACAATGATCTCGACCGGCTGAACGACCTGCAGCGCTTCCTCCAGGACGACGCGCCATGCGCGCAGGACAGCCGGTTGACCCGCGAAGGAAGCAATCATCAACAAGGCGTCAGGATAATACGCCTCCCGCAGGTCCGTGGCGGAAGGTGTCGCGGGGCCACGAACATGGGAATGCACGATCGCCCCGAATTGCAGATCCGACGCACGCATCTCCCCCAAAGCAGCAACCACTTCGGCCGGTTCCATGGTGAAGCGAGACGGAGACGACTCGATGTTCGTCCCGGGGAAGAACCGTACCGCGTCTATGGCCAGGCCATCGTCCTCATCGGTATATGCTGCGTCAACGGCCAGGAGCCCGACCCCTTCGTTGGGAGCTGCCTCCAGCAGGTGCACCATCATGGCATCACGAATCGACTTCGGAAGGTATATCCGGTCCACCGCTGAAGGTGGCACTGTAGGCTGCATTGCCGTATCGCTCCCGGGACGTACTCAGCGCGTTGGCTTCCCGCCCGTCTATTCGGCTCCCGCGGCCGGTTTGCGCCTACACTATCGAAGGTGGGAATTCTCTTCCCCGCACCTTAACTCGCCGGCGTGACATGCACCGATCGAGGATTCACCGGCGGATTGTACCAATACAGTCATATGGAGCGACCGGCGCGAGCACCTGCCCGCGCTCGTCATTACAGGAGTACGGGATCAATGCAACCAGCCCCATCCAAGACGCACCTTGCCGTTCTGCTGCTGACACTGCTTGTGATCGTCAGCCCATTCACGGGTGGAATCCTCGTCTTGGCCCAAACGCCGATTGCTTCACCTGTCACTGCATCGGTCTACAACCCGGACGACCTGCTAGCAATCAAGCCGGGGTTGCGGCAGGAGGTCGCCGCGTCACTCCCCCCTGGGATGACGGTTTATGACATCGCCCTCACTTTCCCCGAAGATGCCATCGATAGAACGCTGGAGGGTTCGCAGGAGATTACCTACACCAACACCACCGGCGAGGTGCTGAACGCGCTTCCCTTGCGGCTCTATGCCAATAGTGCTGATCCGGAGAATGACGCCGTCACCATTGACCAGGTCCTTGTCGGCGGCACGGAAGTGAGCGTTGAGCTCTCGGTCGACAACTCGGTCGCGATGGTGGCCTTGCCAGCGCCACTTGCACCGGGTGAGGAGGTCCAGATCAGCATGGGCTTCACCACCCATGTGCCCCAGGATGAGACGCTCCATTACGGCATCTTTAACCAGGCGAGCGATACCGGCACCTGGTCGCTCGCGCACTGGTACCCGGTGGTCGCCGGCCGCGACCGGGAAACTGGCTGGATGCTGGAGCCGACCAGTGAATATGGCGACCCGGTCTTCACGGAGATGGGGCTTTACACTGTCACTGTGACTGCGCCCGAGGAGCTCACCTTTATCACCAGTGGCGTCGAGATTGCATCCGAATCGGATGGCGGCATGGCCACAAGGACCTTCAATGCCTGGCCAAGTCGCGATTTTGTGATGTTTGCAGACAGCGACATGGAGTCTATTGCGCGGGAGGTCGAGGGTACCACCGTGACATCCTGGTACGAGCCCGGACACAACGAGCCGGGCGAGGCCGTATTGACCTGGAGTGCCAGAGCGCTCGGACTTTTCAACGATCTACTGGGAGAGTATCCCTATCGGCAGCTTCAACTCGCCGAAGTGGAGATTTACAACGCGGCGGGCGTGGAGTTCCCACAGGTTATCTCCCTCAACGACGGGTACTACCGAACTGAGCTGGACCTGCGGGGGCCAAGCTCCTTCGAATTCACCGTTGCTCACGAGGTGGTGCACGAATGGTTCTACAACCTGGTCGGCAACAACCAGTATGCGCACGCGTTCATCGACGAGGGTCTGACCAATTACCTCTCGGCTCGCGTCTACTTTGAGGAGTTTTACGGAGAGGAGGTGGCCGATCGAATCGTGCGCGACTACCTGATTCGGCCCTTTCTCAACGCGGTGGAATCCGGCGTCGATCCTGTCGTCGACTTTCCAACCGACGAGTTCCCCTCGCAGCAGAGCTATGTCGTCGCCGCCTACAGCAAGGGAGCGCTCGGTTTTGCAGCGATCCATGAGGCGATCGGCGACGACGCCTTCTTTGACGCCCTGCAGGCCTACGCGCAGGACTTCCGGTTCCGCGTCGCCACTCCGGAGGATCTGCTTGAAGTGTTTGAGGCGGTATCGGATGTTCCCATCGAGCCAATCTGGAACTACTGGTTCGAGGAGCGGAACGGCGACCTGGACACTATTGACTAACGCTTCAACTTTTGGGCAACGCTTACGGCTTCACCGTATCGCGCTATGGCTTTGGGCGAGAACGGATAGAGATTAGTCAGGATATGGTGCACCCCCAGATCACGATAAGCGATTAGCTGTGCAGCCAGACTCTGCGTGTCTCCGGTCAGGTAGCTGTCCGGCGTGGATGTCCACGCCGGACAGCTACCCAGATCGGGATACGCGACCGTCACCCCACCTGTAATCTTGAGCGTGGCCGGATCCCTCCCCTCCGCCTCGCATGCGGCATGAACCTTCCCGATCTCCTCCTTCACTTTGGATTCCGGTCCAAGCCAATCGGTCGTCCATTGATCCGCGTAGCGTGCGGTAAGCCGCAGCATCCGCGGAGCAAATGCCGCTACCAGGATCGGCACTCCACTTTCGCGGGGACCATGCGGCCGGATTTCGCAGGACTCCGCCCAATGGTATGTTCCCCGGAAATCGACCTTCCGATCATTGAGCAGCGGGGGGATGATCTGGAGCGCCTCTTCGAAACGTGAGACGCGATGATCGAACGGTATGCCGAAGGCGTCGAACTCTGGCTCATGCCAACCGGCTCCCAATCCGAGGATGAGTCGTCCACCGGATACCTCATCGAGGGTCTCCGCCATCTTCGCCAGCAGCGCCGGGTTGCGAAAGCCGGCGCAGAGCACGGTGGTGCCGAGCTTCACGCGAGTTGTAGATGCAGCAACCGCCGTCAGCATCGTCCACGCTTCCCAGAAGCCGACGGTGGGATGACCCTCAAAGCGATGGAGTAAATGGTCGTAAACCCAGACCGAGTCGAACCCAAGTTCCTCAGCCTGGACAGCCGCCGCTCGCAGATTCGTCCAAGAATGGGCCATCCCCGACTCGTCTTCCGCCAGCGGCAAGATCAAACCAATATCCACGCCTGCTCCTTCACCGTCCCACTACAATTTCCTGCATGAACGATACGTCACCCGCCCTCGTCGAGGCACTCGATTCTGCCCTGCGTACCGCGACCGAACGAGTCCGGCCTGATTTCCTGCTGCTCTCTGGCGGGCTGGACTCCTCCCTGCTCGCGGCGATGTGGAAACGTGCCGGTCATCGATTCCAAGCGGTCACCGTTGGGCTGGATCCATCGATCCGGTGCAGCCGGGAACACACATCCCTCCCCTATCCCTGCAATTCGGACATCGCCTGGGCAGAAAAGGTAGCCGGCGCACTCGATCTCGACTGGACACCGGAGATCCTGACCGAGCAGGAGGCCCTCCAATCGCTCGACTGGCTGATCCTGCAGCAGCGCTCCTTCGATCTGGGCCAGCTCAACAACATCCCGCTCATCGCGGGCCTGAAATCGACAAAAGCTTTCGATGGCACAAGGTTCGCCACCGGCGACGACGGGGACGGCCTCTTCGGCGGCTACCGATTTCTCCCTAATCAGGGGGACTGGCCGACGTACGTAAGGGAGCGCGTCCCACACATCGATCCGCCTGCACGAGCGATCGGCATGGCTGTCGGATGGGAGCCCTGCTTTCCGTATCTGGAACCAGAGGTGCTCGATATCGCCCGATCATGCACCTGGGACGATCTCTCCCAGGTGCGTTCCCTCACGGATTACCCACTCCCACCCTCATTCATGGACCAGTTCGACCCCCAGGCGATGCAGGCAACGAATCGCGCGTGGGGTAAGGTCCTGCTCCGGAAGGTGGCGGAGCGCTGGCTGCCGCGGGAGATCGCATGGCGCCCGAAGACAGATCTCCAGTTCGGCAGTGGCATGTGTGCGCTGGAAAGCCTGTTAGCACTACGGGTTGGTGCCGACGTGCGCCTGAGTCTCAACGCCAGCGGCATCCACTGGTTCAACGACGCCCATCGTGCGCTCTATCTTCGATTGCTTGCCCTCGGAGGCACCGTCCCGGAACCCATGAGTGGGGAATACGCATGCCGATCCTGCGGTGGTGGTATCCCGGTCGGCAAGCGTCATTGTGCAACCTGCGGCTGCTGGCCTGCGGATGAAAGCCCAGAAACGGCTGGGTCCCCGGTCAACCCGTTGTAGACTTGCGTCCGGTTTTGCATATATCAGTTTGAAGGAAAGATCATGCTTTCGACAGGCAGCCCCGTCCAGAACCGGATCGGCAATGTCTTTGTCCCGGTGAGCGATATGCCGCGTGCCGTTGCCTGGCACGGCCGGTTGTTCGGACTCGAAGAGGGCCAGACCTCACACGAGGGCGGGATTTACGATGTCCCGATGGCAGGTGAAACAGGGCTCATTCTCGATGCCAACAAGCCAATTACGGGGCATTCCGCCCAGCCACTCTGCCTCTTCCTGACCGATGACATTTCGGCGTCAATCGACTGGCTCCGGGGACTCGATGTGGAGATCACAGGCGAACCGCAGGATATCGGCAGCGTCATCTTCGTGACATTCACCGATCCGGACGGTAACCCACTCATGGTGTGCCAGCGCAAATAGGCGATGGCAAGAGGACCTGGCACACAGCCGAAAATCCGTACAGGTGAGTGCTGTGCAGCCTCGTGTCGCGCGTGCAGGACCTCGACAACAGGCAAAGCCAGGAGTCACGTCAGGCGACAACTGCCTCCAGCATGACCTGGCCATCGAGCCGTCCATCCGGATCAGGAAACGATGTCTCCGCCCAGTGCAGAAAATCCTGCACCAGCACGGACCAGGTGTCATCCGGGATCGCAGGATAGAGCGAGCGAAGCCGCTCACCGTAGCCGTCCCGTGCCTGTCCCACGCTCTGCCCAAACGTCCAGGATGCCAGTGGTTCTGTCATCACGTCAGGCCAGCGGCGCTGAAGTGCCGCCAATATCTCGTCCTCGGTAGGCGAGGCAGCTTGGTGACGAAAGCCGGCCGTCTCGACACGGGTCCGCCAGTTGACGTCCCAAAGCGCCAGTGCGCCACCCCGCTCCGTCCGCTCCCGTATCCAGACGACGGCTTCCCCTGGACGAACGATCCGCGCGAGTTCATCCAGAACGCCCTCCCAGTCCCTAACGAGGTAGAGCAGCGAGGCGAAGATGCCGACATCGCACGAGTCGTCCTCGCGAGGGATCGCGGTCGCATCGCCCTCGATCAGGGTGACCCGTTCCTCGACACGCAGTGTGGCGGCCTTCCGGGCGCAAGCATCAAGCATCGGGCGAGAGATATCGACGCCCACGATCCGATGCCCGGATGCGGCCAGAGGCAAGGAGATGCGACCGGTTCCGATGCCCGGCTCGACGATGGTGAGCGTCCGGCCCCTGGCTATCCCGTCGACGAAGGCCACGAGATGCCGAAGTGCATTCGCGGGTAGCCCGCGCTGATCATCGAATTGCTCGGCAAGGGCATCGAAGGAAAGCGTCATGGCTACTCCTCACCCGGCCGCCTGCCGACCGGAAGGGTGACACATCAGCGCAAGGGATCCACAATAACGACGCGTTCGCTCGCTCGTCGCTGCAGTATCCGCTACAGGAGGTATCTTCACCATGGTCGTCCAGGATATCGGTCACCCAGCCTACGGCTGTTTTGACCTTGACGCGTCGCTTCAGTTCTACGCGCTGTTCGGGATCGAGGAATCCTTCCGACTGGTGAAGGAGGATGGGTCCGTCCGGCTCGTCTACCTCCATGTCGCCGGTGATCGCTTCATCGAGCTCTTTCCGGGAGGCCCACCTCCCGAGGAGCGAGCATCGCAAGGGCAGCATAGCTATCGCCATCTCTGCCTGATGACCGACGACATCGAAGGGATGGTGGAACACCTCCAAAGCAATGGCGTGACCATCGACACCGAGCCAAAGGTGGGGCTGGACTTCAACACCCAGGCGTGGGTGAAGGACCCGGACGGCAACCCGATCGAGCTCATGCAGATCTCGCCGGAATCGCCCCAGCGTGCAATCGCCGACGGAACTGCCTTCCCGGAGAGCGACATCCTGGTGACACCATCGTAGCTAGCCCGATTACGGGGGAGCCATATCATGGAAGACAGGAACACCCTTATCGCAAGATTCCAGATAACGAACTGGGAAGAGACTCAACTACCCGGCGTCGATGGTGACTGGGCGAACGGCGCCAGGATGGCAAAAACCTTCACGGAAGGGATCGAGGGAGCCAGTGGGGGGCTCTTCATCACCTCTGGCCAGGAAGAAGGGCAGCGCGCCTACATGGCGACGGAGCGCATTACCGGCACACTCTTGGACGGACGGTCCGGCTCGTTCGTCGTGCAGCATGGCGGCCTCGAAGCGAACCCGGACTCCTGGTTTGGCTACATCGTGAACGGCACAGGGAGCGGCGACCTAGCGGGGGTGGCGGGGAGCGCCGTCATTTCGCATGACGACAAGGGCGCCTACTTCACCTTTGTGCTGGAGTAGCGGCCCCATTTCGCTGGGGATATCGCGGGCCCTTTCATAGAGAGCCGAGCCTTCGATGAGGGAGGAAATTTTTGCGCGATCATGATCCTGGCGGCTTCTCCCATCGAGCCATTCGTCCATCATGGTGATTGCCCGTTGTCGCAACGAGCTGTCTCTGCCGGAACGGAGTTGCCAGCGATCGACGTAACAGTGAAAAAGGATCAGCCTGGTCAGACACGAAGAAAACGGGGACGAGTGCAATTCGTCCCCGTTCAATCGCTTGGCGAAATCGTCCCACCGGTGATCACCGGTCACCTGGATCGGCTTCTGTCGATTTCTCGCAAAACTTAGGCGAGATCGTCTGCATCGCGCGCGTGATGTCGTCTGGGCCCGGAGCGCGTTCCGGTGTCGCCGCATGTAGCAAGCGAACACCGATCATCAAGGCATGATAGAACGCGCCAACCGCCCTGGTCTCGTGAGGATCAAGATCGTCCTCATCGTGCCCGAACATCGCGGCCAACGCATCCCGTGCGTACTGCATGCCGTCGGTCAGGCTGGAGCAAACATGGGTATCCTGATCGACATTGAGGAGCACTTCGATCGATGCCTGGAGTAACCTCTGGTCCTCGCGAGAGGCGGCAATAATCCGGGTCCAGCATTGCTCGAACCATTCCGGAAACGCCGTATCGCCCGGGGCCTGCATCGCCGAAACCGTACTCTTGATTCTTTCACCCCACTCCATATTCGCCTCGACCATCGCTTCCTGCAGCAACGCTTCCTTGGTACCAAAGTGATAGCCTATCGCGGCGAGGCTCACACCTGATGCACTCGCGATATCGCGCGCCGTTGTCTGCACATAGCCCTTTTCGAGCAGGCACTTTCTCGCTCCTGCGAGCAATTCTTCCCGGTTCCCCACGATCATTACCCCATTGCCGCAGAACAGTTCCAGATCTCTTTGCACAATTGTACTAGACAAATGTGCAATATTCCGCTAGAGTCGTGCTTGCGCCGGGAAGGGGCGGATACATTCCGACCGAACATCTCCCGGTTTTGCGGACGCGAAGTGTCCGCATACGCAGATAGAGTGGGTCACAGGCGTCGGCATGCCAAACGCTGCTCTCGCCACGAACAGGTAATGCCCCGCCGGAATCGTGCTCCCCGATGCGCGAAGTCCGTTCGGGCCGCGTTGACAAGGAGCCGAATTTCCATGAGTTCTTTTGCACTTCCCACGATGGGTCCAGACAACCCACGCGCCAGGTGGTATGTGCTTGCAATCTGCTGCGTCGCCCTCTTTATGGCCATTCTCGATAACCTGATCGTCAACGTGGCCCTGCCCACGATCTCCGACGATCTCTCGCCAACGACCGCGCAATTGCAGTGGATCCTGTCCGCTTACGTGCTGGTCTTCGCGTCACTACAGATCACGGCGGGCGGGCTTGGCGACCGCTTCGGGCGCAAGCGGTTCTTCATCTTCGGGCTGATTCTCTTTACAGCGACCTCCGCTCTGGCGGCGCTCGTGCCATCGACCGGATGGCTGATTACTGCCCGGGCGGCACAGGGCATCGGCGCGGCGTTCATCATGCCGCTCTCGCTTTCGATCATCTCCGCGGCATTCCCGCCGGCGGAGCGAGGCAAGGCGATCGGCATCTGGAGCGCCATCTCGATGTCCGGCATCGCGATTGGCCCCATCATCGGTGGCATCATCGTCAATGCATGGTCGTGGCACTGGATCTTCCTGATCAACGTGCCAATCGGTATCGTGTCGATCATTGGGGCACAGGCGATACTCCAGGAAACGCGGGACACTACCGGCCACGCGCCCACCGACATCCCGGGGACCATCACCGTTACTGCGGCGATTGCCGCGTGACCTGGGGCCTGATCGAGGCAGGCGAACGCGGATGGAGCGACCCCGCCATCGTCGCCAGTCTTACGGCAGCCGTGGTACTTGTCGGGCTCTTCGTGGTGATCGAGAACCGATCCGATAACCCGATGGTGCCGATGCGATTCTTCAAGTCCCGTAACTTCACCGGCTCCAACCTGGTCGCGGTCGCGACCTCGTTCCTGATCTCCGGGCTCGCCTTCGCAATGACGATGTACTACCAGAACGTGCACGGGTTCAGCGCGATCCGGACTGGCTTCACGATGCTGCCGTCGGTGATCCCGATGGTGATCATGGGTGCAGCCTCTGGCGCGCTGCTCACCAGGCTCGGTGCTCGCAACATGATCGCAACTGGTATGGTCATCGGCGCAGCCGGGATCTTCCTGTTGGGCCGGGTAGGGATCGACACGCCATTCCTCGCCCTCGCGCCTGCCCTTGTTATCTTCGGCACCGGGATGGGTCTCGTCTTCGCTCCGATGATGACGACACTTATGAACAGCGTGGAGACCGAGAAGTCGGGCGTCGCCTCAGCGGTCAATGGCGCGATCCGGGAAACAGGCTTTGCTTTCGGCATCGCCCTGCTCGGCACCATCATGAACCAGCGGTACCGCAGCGAGATTCGCAGCTCGGAGGAGTTCAACGCGTTGCGGGATGCCAGCAATCCGCAGCTTGGGCCGTTGCAGCCGGTCCTTGACCTGATCGAGCGGGGGATCAACTTCGGCGGCCGTGTCATCCAGAATGAAGAGCTGTTCCCCGGACTGCCGGAATCCGTCACCGAACCGGTCCGGATCGCCAGCTCGCGCGCCTTCGTCGCCGGCATGGAGCAAGCCTTCGTGATCTCCTCGGTGGCAACGGTTGCCGCGGCGGTCGTCGCCTGGTTCCTGATCCGTGATGAAGTGCCCGTGGTTCAGGAACGGGAGCAGGTGGAGGGGCGGCCCGGTAACCAGGTTTCGGCCACATCGTCACCCGCGTCCGCTGACTAGCGAAGAACCGTTGCAGCGATCCACGGTGCGATGACAGACAGGTGATACTAAGGAAGGGGAGCCATAATGGCTCCCCTTCCTTAGTATCAAACGACGACCTGAAGTGACGCCTACCGGGCGGCCCGGTAGAGACTCACAGCGCCAGCGGACAAAAGGCTTCCCACTCCGGCCAGCAAGATGGCCAGCACGGCGCCGGAAAATGCACCATCCACTTCAGGACTCGTGCCTGTGCTTGGGAGCGAAGTCACGGCAGCCGGCTCGGGGTCGGTCTGTGGTTCGTCGCCCACCACCGGTGGCACGTACTCGCCGCCCTCATCAGCGGGATCTTCCTCCCCGGTGTCGTCCGACTCCAGCAGGATGAAGGTTGGCCCGCCAAACTCGCCTTCAGGGGACTCATCGGGAATCGTGAACTGCTGAAGGGACTGGCCCTGCAAAACATACCCGGCGGGAACCGTTGCAGGATCAAT
>JAUJLY010000066.1 GCA_030447145.1 Thermomicrobiales bacterium | reverse complement strand
AGTCAGCCACCGTGACAAGATGGATCGTTCCCCGCATGAGCGAGGCGCGAACCGCACCGCGATGCTGCATCATCCGGGAGAGCTGGTCCGTCGCAAACCCTTCAAGCCGGGACCACAACCCGATATAGGGATCGGACGGCACCTGCGATTGCATCCCGACCAGATGCTCCAGCGCATCCGTCACCTGCATCTGGGAGCGCTCCAGAAGCAGTTGCCGGGCCAGCAGCGCGCGGTTCAGCTGCCGTTGGGTTAGCGTCGTGCCCTCCGGAACATCGGCCGTGCAATCCCTGTAGTAGTCCAACTGATCTCCCCCACCCATTTACGCCTTCGGACATGGTCGCAGCGTAGCAAGGAAGGGGGTCAATGGCTGTCCTGATTGGTGTCGGGCAGGATGTGTCAATGCACGCCGCTTATTTTGTCTCGTGTCACCTTCGGGAACATCCACCACAGTGCCAGGACCAGAATCGCCAGCACCCCTGCTATCGACCACGAGATCCAGCGATCTCGCACCACGGCGAACAGCACGAGTTGGGCTGCAAGCACCAGGGCGATGGAGAGCGGGATGAGGCCCGCGATCATGAATCTCGTTGCGTAGTTCTTGAAGGTCTCCCGGTCCCGTAACGGGCGCTGCTGCCGATGGTGTGCCGCCGGGGCAGTGAAGAGCATCAGGCTGATCAGCGAGCATAAGAAGGTGATTATATAGACGACCTTCTGCTCGTCGCGTATCTCGCGGAACCCCGGATTGAATGGCAGGATGATCAGGAACGCGGTCAGCGTCTGTGTGCCGGGCAGGAGAACACGGAGCTCTTCCAGCAGGTCAGAAAGATCACCATCCTGTGCCTCAGCCTTCTGAAGCGATTGCGTTTCGTCGTCGGACACAGTCTCTTGCATCGTTCTCCCAGTACCTGTTAGTCCAGCGGGTGCGTTCCCCGCTCGTCGATTCGACCAGAGCGGGCGGCACCTGACTGACCGTTAATGATCTGTCGATCAGGAGGGAATGTACATGATCGATCAAGAGTTCATCGCAACATGGGTCGAACGGCTCCGGAAACGTATTCCCGGGCCACCGCCATCCTGCTCAAGGACAGTTACCCACGTGGCGAACCCGGACCGTTCAGCGATGTCGACTTCGACGTGCTGTTCGCAGGACCTCGCGATGACTATCTCACATACATGATCCAGGACGACGGGGACCTGCTCGTTCATGTCTCGGTCGCGGTGCGGGATGTCGCATCCTGGCTCTCGGAGCCCAATGAGGTCGAGGACTGGGCCTACCGGCTTCCGGCGTTTGAAACGACGCTGCTCCTCTGGGCGCGTGATGAGCCGCTGCGACGAGCGCTGGATCATCCGGCCCAGCAACATCCGGCTGGAGACCCGGAGCTTGAGGACTTCATCGAGGCCCACGGCAAGGTGCGTAATGCGCTGGCGAGAGGCGACGAGCTGGCGCTCCGCCTCGCCGCACAGACTTTGGGAACCCTCTGCCCCTCGTTGCTGGGGCCGATCAATCCCGAGGTGCAGTCCACCCATCGCCATGCTGCACTCATGGCCGTGCTGGGTTTTCCCGTCGCACCCGCAGGCTACCGTGATGACCTGCTGCTCTGCCTCGGACTTTCAGGACGGGAAAGCACATTGGACGATGTCCACGGCGCTGCGAATCGTCTCACGACCGGCACGTTGTCGCTCCTGCGCCGTCATGCGGAGCTGCTCCAATCGGCACTGCCGGCTGACCTGTACGGCTACCTCCGGGATGGCACACTGGAGCGATATATTCGCCAAGGGGAACACCGACCATGAAGGATTCCGAACTCGTCATCCGCGTTGTCGCGATGCCGGCAGACACCAACTCATCCGGCGATATCTTCGGCGGCTGGCTGCTCAGCCAGATGGACCTTGCCGCCTGGGTGTGCGCCCGCAAGCTCACGAGCCACCGTCTCGCGACGGTCGCTCTGGACGGCGTCATCTTCCACCGGCCGGTGTACGTGGGAGATTGCGTGCTCTGCTACGCAAGGGTCGAGAAGACGGGCCGCACCAGTGTCACCGTGCGAATCGACGCAATGGTCGAGCGCAAGGATGGCAGCGCGGAAGAGCAGGTGACCGAGGGGCGGTTCGTCCTCGTTGCCATAGGAGAGGATCGCAAACCCGTCCCGCTTCAGGAGTCCCTGGGCGACCGCTAAATCCGGATGCGGAACAGTTCAAGCCGCACCCGGATGGATCTCCGCTAAGGAGTGGATGTTGCCGTCGGGACCGGAGTGTTGGTCGGCGGGACCATTGTCGGTGTTGGTGTCGGCACAGGAGTGTTAGTCGGCGGGACCATTGTCGGTGTTGATGTGGCGGTGGCGGTGGCGGTGGCCGTCGGTGTCGACGTAGCGGTAGCGGTAGGTGTTGTTGTCGCGGTTGCCGTAGCTGTAGCAGTTGCCGTGGCCGTCGGTGTAAATGTTGCAGTCGGTAACGTCGTTGTCGGGGGCGCTGACTGCTGCGGTGGTGCTACTGTCGGCGTCGGGGTGGCAGTCGCGACGTCGCTCGACGGATAGAGGGCAACGATCCAGCGATCGTATTCCTGACCAGCGACAATCTCGGCCGGGATGCCCTCGTCGGTGTGGGAGATCAAAACTCCGGGCCTCAGCGCGTCTTCGATCACCTGCTCGGCTGTGGTGTCATCGGTGAGCTCAGCGGGCAGATTCACCAGCACCATCGTGAACACACCTTCCGGGACGGTCAGCGGTCCCACTTGATTGTCGGTGTCATCAAGCTCGACATCATCCAGGTTCACCAGCTCGACCACCAGAAACTCGACCGGGGCATCGCCCGCACTGGTGACCACAATCTCATCTTCGTCCAGCAGGGGACGGGCGGCACCGGTATTAAGCCGGATGATCTCTTCATCATTGAACTCGACAAGAATCGCCCCGTTGAGCGCGATCAGGACGCCAGGACGAACCTCAAGTGGCTCGGCATTTTCGGTCGGGGCGGTGATCGTGGTGATCTGCCACTGGTATTCGCCAGCCTCCAAGTCGAGCTCCTGGGCGGCAAGGAGCTCCACGCCCTCCGGCCAGTCCCTCTCCACAACGGAAGGAGACTCTGCTTGCTGACTCATGCCGAATGCCGCTCCTCCGTAGGCAAGCAGTGTCACGACGATGAGCACGAGCACGATGATCGCACGTCCCGGGGTCGAGGAAAGTGAGCGTTGAGAGATCATGGTGTGATTACCTCTTTCGATAGCGCGTGTGTGATGTTGGACGAACTGGTCGGGCGTTTAAGCCAGCATCAAGTTCGAGGAAAACGTCCAACGAGGGTGTAGGAACCTTGCAATCCATTCTGATGACGAGAGGTCCGAGCGGAAACCGATCCAGGGCGAGGCGCAGGGTCGAGCATCATTACCATGTCGATAACCACACGCGCACGGCGCTTCGCCGCCTGCCGAGACCCTGGTGGCCTGTCTGCTCATGCTTCCGGTGGACCCGAAAATCATCTTAGCACGAGAGTCGTCAACGCGGCGACGACCGACCCACGAGCGGGACAGCCCGATGCTTCCCGACTGGACGCGGTTCGATTGCAACACGGCTGCGCCACGGGCGCCCATGCCTTCTCTCTCGCTACAACGGTTATCCACCTCATGCCGTTCCGCACCCCGGGGAATTCGTATACAATCGGCGAAGTTTGGGACATCGCGTGTCTAAAGGGGAGCTTCTCAACATGGCGGACATCGTACGCATGGGCGTTGTCGGCGCCGGGACCATCGCCCAGCGCGGCATCATGCCTCACCTCAGCCAGGACGACGTGCAGGATCGCGTCCGATTGCAGGCTGTCTGCGATCCGGTTCCGGGCCGGGCCGAGTCGATGGCGCAGAAATTCAATATCCCGCATGCCTTCCTTACCTATGAGGAGCTGCTGGAAGCGGGAGATGTCGACGCCGTGACCCTCTGCTCCCCGATCGGCCTGCACTACGAGCAAGGCAAGATGGCGCTCGAGACCGGCAAGCACGTCCACTTCAACAAGACCATGACGACCACCGTCGCCGAGGCCACGGAACTGATCGATCTCGCCAAAGAGAAGGGCCTGAAGATCGTCGCATCCCCGGGCGAAGTGTTGCGTCCGCAGGTGCAGGCGGTGCGCAGGGCGATCCAGGACGGCAAGATCGGCACGCTGACGTGGGCCATCGCCGGTGCGGCGCTCGGCACCTATCACCTCGACGAGCCGGAGCGCGTCCAGGGCACTGGCCCGGCGCTCGACCCGAGCTGGTACTACCGCAAGCCGGGGGGCGGACCGCTCTACGACGTCACGGTCTACGCGCTGCACGGCCTGACCTCCATCCTTGGTCCGGCCAGGAGGGTGACCGCAATCTCCGGCATCCGCATTCCCGAGCGCCAGTTCCAGGGGAAGACAGTGGAGATCGACGCCGACGACAACACTGGCATCCTGATCGACTTTGGCGACGGCCTTTTCGCCGTCTCCTACGGGGCCGCGGCCGGTGGCGTGAACTACTGGTTCACCGGCAAGTACTTCGGCACCGACGGCATGGTCGATGGTTACACGGTGAACGGCAAGGAACTCGGCTATCCCGAGAAGGAGCTGCATGACGAGGCGGGCGGCGGGGTCAAGGGGGCGCAGGTGACATTGCCGCACGTTACAGGGCCACACCGGGACATCGACGAGCAGCACGTCTTCGAGGACGTCATGCAGCTCATTGACTGGATCAGCGAGGACAAGCCGACGCCGGTCACCGCCGAGCACGCCCGGCACGTGATCGACATCATCGAGTCCTCCCTCCGCGCCTCGGAAACAGGGCAGACGCAGGACCTGGCCACAACGTTCACGCAGTAATCAAACGGTTCAAAGGTGCGACAAGCCCCCTTTTCTCACTGCAACCCGAAAGGTCATCATCCTGTCACTCCAGAAGCAAGCGATTCAGTGGGCGACGGCAAAGATCCCTCGACACGGTTCGTCTCACTGCGCTCTACTCACCGGCTTGGGATGACGATGGAAGTCGCGAGGGGCGGTATTGCTGGACCTCATGATTCTATGTCCGCCCTTCATGCGACCGCCGCGTACTCTTTTTGGATGGAGAGCATCATGATCAGGCAAAGCGACTTCGAGCACCTCGACGAGCGGTTCAGTGCCTCCGTCAAGGGCAGTGCCCGCGTCGAAAAGCTTGCCGAGGGTTGCCGCTGGGCGGAGGGGCCCGCCTACTTCCCGGCCGGTCGCTACGTGGTCTGGAGCGATATCCCGAACGATCGGATCATGAAGTGGGATGAGACCAGCGGCGTCACGTCCGTCTTCCGCCAACCGGCTGGGTACAGCAACGGCAATACCGTCGATCGGCAGGGGCGTCTCGTCACCGCCCAGCATGGATACCGGAGCGTCACCCGCACCGAGATCGGCGGAACAATCACCACGCTAGCGGACAAGTTCGAAGGCAAGCGCTTCAACAGCCCGAACGACGTCGTGGTCTCATCCGACGATGCGATCTGGTTTACCGACCCGGCCTACGGCATCGATTCCGACTATGAGGGGCACAAGGCCGAGAGCGAGATTGGCGCCTGCAACGTCTACCGCATCGACCCGTCGAGCGGTTCTGTCTCCATCGTGGCTGATGACTTCGTGCGGCCCAATGGCCTAGCGTTCTCGCCCGACGAATCGACACTCTACATCACCGACACCGGTCACCCGGATCGCCACTGCCGCGTCTTCGGTGTCGATCTCGGCGCCGGAAAACTGACCGGTGGGGATGTCTGGGCGAAGGCGACAAACGGCGGGTTCGATGGATTCCGGTTTGACACCGAGGGTCGCTGCTGGATGAGCGCGGCAGACGGGGTGCATTGTCTCGATCCCGACGGCACGCTGCTCGGCAAGGTCTTCGTGCCGGAGCCTGTGGCGAACCTCGTCTTCGGCGGCATCAAGCGCAACCGGCTCTTCATCTGCGGCACGTCGTCGCTGTACTCAGTCATGCTTCCTGTGAACGGCGTGAAAACGTTCTGACACGGACCGTCATCCAGAGAATAGTGGCCAATCCTGCGCGAAGCGGTGTGTCCCGCCGCATGCCCCGAAGCGAGCAGCCCAGAAGGAGCACCGATCCCATGCACGCCCACGACGCCACACTGCAACGCCTCGTCCTGATCCGCGTCAACCCTGGCGAAGACCTGCTCGACGCCCTGAAGCGGGCCGTCGTCGAACGGGGCGTCCGCAATGGCGCCTTCATCTCCGGCGCGGGCTCGCTGTTGCGCTACCGGTTCCATGTGGTGAGCACGGCCGAGATGCCGCCCGAGAACGTTTTCGTCGAGGGCGAAGGACCGTATGACATCCTCGCCGTCACCGGGTCGGTGCTGGACGGCCGCGTCCATGCGCACATAACCTTCTCCGACGACAAGATCGCGATGGGCGGCCACCTCGAACCCGGCTGCACCGTGCTCACCTTCGCCATGGTCACGCTCGCCGAAACCGGCGGTGTGGACATGGCCGACTGGGACCACGTTGCCCGGCCCTGACCCCGCTTCACCCTCCCTTGCGACGCGCCCTCCGGTACCTCAGCTGGTCGCATTGCCACCAATTTTGTTTCCACCACAGCGTCGCCCCTGCCCCGGTCGAGTAGCCGGTCAGGAGCGATTCTTGGCACAGCAAACGCGCCGACCGCCGATCGGAGGCCGGCGTGGAAGGTTTGTCTCCGCTGCCAGTTCACTCTCCAGCTACCGCTTGAACGTCGTCAGCGGCCGGACCCCCTGCCCAAGAATGTCTCTATCCAGGGCGAGGGTTTATATGACATCCTGTCGATCACCGGCTTCGTGCTGGACCGACGGCTCCGAGCGCAGTTCACCTTCTCCGATAATAAAGTCGCGATGGGAGGCCACTTGGAGCTTGGGCGCGAGGCACTCACCTTCGCAATGATGGCACTGATGGAAACCGGCGGCGTCGATCCAGATATAGATCTCACCGCCTTCGAGCAGCATTGAGACCGGAACCTGATTGAGTTGGAGAGTATTGACGGCCCATCACGTGATCGCAGAGCCGAGTCGCAACTCCCCATCCAGTGAAGACGTGTAACTGAATCTGTACAGTTGGATCGCTCGACCCGTGTCCGGGCGCCTATGGGCGCTTCTGCGGTTTGTTACGCGTCGCCAATTCGGTTGGCTCTGCCTGGTCCTCACCGGTAACCTGGACTACATCCCTTGCTTCGTCACTTCAGGCGTTGGTGCTGCAGACGGTTCTGCTGCCGCTCTTGATCGCAACGACCTCATTTGGGCTTTGGTCCACGCAGTGGTCTGCTGGAGCACGCTCATCGTTCGTTTCGGCTTTAACTGGTCCGGCTTCAGCTGCTCTTTGCCACCGAAGCCAAGGGCAACCGCAGTCCCTGTCAGCCCGAGGCCCATAATGCCTGCGGCCTGCCATCGCGTTAGCCGTTGCGCGAGCAGCTCCATTACGCTCTGCAGCAGGAAGAAGCCACCGACAGCCCCCAGCACCGTACCTCCGGCAATTGCCGCGGAGCCAGCGCCGACTTTCGTCAGGTCCTCCTTCAGTTCAGCCTTGGTAACATCGAGACCTTCCTTGATCATGTCTGGCATGTCCTGGCGGACCACATCTCGTGCCTGGACCGTTGCGTCGTGAAGTTGAGAACCGATCCGGTCGATTTTGTGGGCGGCTTCCTGGCGACTGCGATCGATATCCTGCTGGATCTGTTCGGGTGATTCGCTCATGTCTGGTTCTCCTTCAGCGACTGGGCCTGATCCCGCGCCCATGCCTTGTCCTGTTGCAACGAGTCGATGGTCCGCTCTGGCTTGAGATTAGCTGCGCTCACGCGGCTCTTCGCGGCCATGGCGAGTACGCCGGCGATGAGAAACAGCCCCACTCCCCCGATGACAAAAGCAAGCCAATCGTCCAGCCACTCGGCTAAAAGGAGCGACACCCCGATCATGAGGATAATGAACCCAACGAGGCCGGCCAGCGCGGCGATGACGCCCATTACGGCAGCCCCTGCGAGCGTTCCGACCTCCTGTTTCAGCTCCGCCTGGGCCAGACGCACCTCGTTACGGACGATGTTTTGCACATCACTGATCACACCATTGACCAGCGCACCCAGTCCTTCCGGTCCCCCCTGGAGATCGTAGTCCTGCTCAGAGCGAAGCGGTGGTTGTGGTGCCCCAACAATTGGCTCCTGTCGGGTGGTGGCCACCACCCGGGCCGTGTCGCTTGGGTCAATCCCCACGTTCCGCTGATCGTCATTCATCGCTTTCGCTCCTGCGTGGTACATGCTGATGAGGCGCTGATTCGGGCACGGCGCCGTATCAGACCTCAACCCTAAGTGCAGGTATGGTGCCACCGTCCGGGACATGCCGCAGTCCGTTAAATCTCCGGGTGTATTGATCCCCATAGGAATATCTCACGGTGAATGGTTCGAGCATAAGACAGACTCGCCGTCACCAGCTTCGTACTCGACGGTCGGGCCCATGCCCACGTTACTCTCTCCGACGATAAAGTCACGACGGACGGTCACCTGGAGCCGGGGGGCGGGGTACTGCCCTTTGCGATGGTGGCGCTGGCGGAGACATGGCCGATTGGGAACGGGTCGCTACATAATAAGAGGAAGAGCGGCACACCTGAAGAAACTGCGCTTCGAGCTTTTGAAGGGCATGCTCGGACTGGCGTGATGAAAGCCGAAGGACCCCTATTGGACGCAGACCAGGATTGATTGGATGATCGTCTCTGCGGCAGACACCTAGTCCACCTCATCCAACGTCGTAAAGGCCAACTCCCGACAAGTAATGATTTATTCAGTGAGCTTGGCATAACTTTACCCGGCCTTGAACGGCAGCAGCTCCGCAATTCTCACCTTGAACGGCTGCTCGAGCGTCCCGACAATCACCCACGTATCCAGGTCAAAGTCGCTGATGAGCTCCCGACACCGCCCGCACGGCGGGAACAGCTCGTAGGTCCCTTCGCCATCCCGGTGGATCGCGACGATGACATGGGGATCCCGATGACCTGCAGCCACCATCGCGCACAGTGCCGCCACCTCTCCACACACATCCGCGAACGGCATGCGGGTCGCGATGTTGATCCCCGAAAAGACCTCACCAGAGCGAGTACGGAATGCCGCGGCCACCTTGTGGGTATCCTCCAGATACAGCCTGTCTGCCGTGCGTTTCGTCTCCTCGATAAGCTCGCGTTCCAGCGCAGATAGCACTACAGTTTCCACTAATTACCCCTTGCGTCTCCGTCTTTGGTCGGACCCGGAAATACGCATTATTGCGCACGATTCCGATGACCAAAACGGGGATACTGGAGGTAACCTCTCCGGAAAGGGGGATGAGCATCGACAACGAAGACGGATCCAGCCAGCCGTGTTGTTGAATGTGCTCCCGCAGTTGGTCCGGACGTGACATCAATCGATCCCGTGTGGTGCTGGATCTGATGACGAGGCCTCCGTTCCCAGGAACGGCAATTACTCTCCTCCTGTACCTTCCCCTCACTCCCCCTCTTCCCCCACATGCACACGCCGGACGCCCCCCGTCCGGCGTCCTCGCCTCCTGACAGCGTCTCAGACGTCAGAACGCTCCTCACCAGGAAGTGAGAGACGTTCTGCTGCGGAACTGCGACCATCAAGCGTCGCGAAAGAGCTGCGTGTCATCAACGATCTGTGGTGTCATCCAGCCCTGGTTACACCCCAGCACCCAGCGGTCAGGGCAAAGTCCAGCAAGGTTGAGGCTTTCGGCATGCTTCCGGTAATTCTCTGCCGTCGATATGGTAAATTGGGATCGAGCCATCCCATAGAAGAAGAGCTCTAGCCTCGTTGGCTGGCTCGCCAATAGCTGGAAAACGTAGCCCGAAGATCGGCTCCCGGCAGATACGGCGGTCGTGCCTTGTCCAACTATTGGGCTCGGACCAGGATTGACCGCATGATCGATTCTGCGGTTGGCATTGGATCGCCATTCGGAGCCGCCACGGTAAGACGGATGACCACATCGCCTTGCTGCGCATAGATCGTGATATCTGAAGAGGCCGCAAGTGCCCGGGTTGCCTCTCCGATTGGCGCGACAGACACTTCCCAAGCCCCCGTAGAAGTAATCTGATCGTTTAAGGAATATTCGAGTGCATTGCCTGCATTCGATGCACTATCAAATCGATGGATGCTGACATAGACGGAGGTGATACCACTGTTCCAGCCTGAGCCTTCATAACTGCGAGTAACGTTCCCCTCCCAGCCCCAGGATCTGAACAAGCTCTCGGTTTCAGCTGGATTGGTATACTTGACAGTCACATCGGGCAGGCGACGGTCCCGATCACCGGTATGTTGGAGATCCGACGGAACCTCGTGCTGGAGCGGCAACAGGGTCGCCAAACCCGGCTGAGACGGTGATTGTGAAGGCAGCGGGGACGTTG
>JAUJLY010000065.1 GCA_030447145.1 Thermomicrobiales bacterium | reverse complement strand
GTCGTTGTTTGATGCTCAGGACCGGATATTCGCCGAAGAGGTGTGCAACTCGCGCCCTGTTGGCCATCGTCCCAGATCTCGCCCGGGGAACAACCATTGACGATTCTGCTCACCGCTCTTGGCCTCGCCTTCATCGTCCTCACCTTGCGCGACATCGTCCATACGCTCTTCTCCCCTACGGGGACAGGCGCGATGAGTAGCTTTGCCGCGCGCCATGTATGGCGTGCCTTCCGACGGTTTGCACGCCGTCGGTCGGGGATGCTAGCGCTGGCGGGACCCCTTGCCCTGATGTGCATCATTGCGCTCTGGACGCTAACGCTGACCTTGGGCTGGGCCCTGATCATCTGGCCCCACCTGCCCGACGGCGTCCTGCTTGCCCCCGGGATGGACCCCGCCCGAAATGATGGGTTCGCGACGGCATTCTATCTCTCGCTGGTGACCTTGGCGACGCTCGGGTATGGAGACATCACACCGGAAAGCTCCTGGCTCAGGGTCGCTGCCCCAATTGAAGCGCTTATCGGCTTCGCACTGATGACCGCTGCGATCTCCTGGATTCTATCGATCTACCCGGTGCTCGCCCGTCGGAATCACCTCGCCCGCGAGGCATTGCTCTTGAGGCGCAGCGAGCGACACGGCTGTATCACGCTCACAGGCACCGGCAATCAAGGTCTTGACGCCGTGCTCCTCAACCTCACCGAGCAGGTGATCGCCTTTCAGAACGACCTCGCCCACTTTCCGATCACCTACTACTTTTATAATGCAAATCCCCATTCAGCGATCGAAGTGGCACTGCCGGAGCTGGCGTCGATCGCCCGTGATGCCCGCCACGATGATTCGCCTTCAGTCAGATTTCAGGCGACCCTGCTGCTCGAAGCACTCACAGAGCTCGCCAGTTACCTAGGAGAGACGTTCCTTGAGGGCGAGGCCGAGACGCTGGAAGAAATGCTCGTCGCGTATGCTGCGGACCACGGGCGGGAGCTCTCGGATGTGACCGGAGCAGACAACATCGCGGTGGACGCGCGGACGGAACGTCTAAGCTAAGCCGATCACGCCACTGAACCTAAGGCCCACTCACTCTCTTCCTACCCCTCTTTCTCGACCCCTGGCTATCAAAAACCAGGCAATATGCCGTATATTGTTGATGGGACTTTTGAGTGAGAACACCGTGAAATAGATGGACCGGCCGTGATCCTTTCGCTCCCTGCTGATGGTCAGACAACGCTCCCTGTTCCTCCCAACCGGCTTGTCGGCCGGGAGCAGGATTGCACAGCGCTCGCCAAACTTCTGGAAGACCAGCATACCCGTCTGGTCACACTTACCGGCCCGGGCGGCGTCGGGAAAACACACCTGTCGCTGGAGCTGGGTGCTACGGTTGCATCGCGCTTCCCCGACGGCGTGGTGTTTGTGTCCCTGTCTTCGATCCAGGATCCGGAACTCGTCCTTCCGGCCATCGCCCAGGCCCTTGGGCTGCGTGAATCCGCCGGTCAACCGCTGATTCACCTGATTCGCGATGCCATAAGGAGTCAAAATCTGCTGATCGTGATCGACAACTTCGAGCAGGTCATGCAGGCGGGGCCGCATATAGGCGTCTTGTTGGCAACCACCAGGACGCCCACATTCCTGGTAACGAGCCGTTCCCCGTTGAACCTCCGCATGGAGCGTGAATACCCGGTCCATCCGCTCCCTCTGCCTCCGCCCCTTCTTGCATCAACCACCGGCTCGCTAGAGGACAATGCGGCCGTCGCGCTCTTCGTTGAACGTGCGCAGGCGGCACGCCCTTCATTCGCGTTGACTGATACGAATGCAGCGGCGATCGTGGAGATATGCAGGCGGCTTGATGGTCTACCCCTCGCGATCGAGCTCGCTGCGGCGATGACGCGCGTGTTATCGCCCCATGCATTGCTCGCCCGGATGGAGCACCGGCTGTCGCTTCTGATAGCGGGTGCCACGGACCTCCCGGATCGACAACGCACACTTCGGGACACGATTGCCTGGAGCTACGATCTGCTCACCACTGAAGAGCAGATGGTCTTCCGGCGACTTGCGGTCTTCGTGGGCGATGCATCACTGGACGCGATTGAAGCCGTCACTGGAGAACCTGGCGCTGCCGGAGGCGCGACCGCCGGCATGCAGAACATCGATGTACTTTCAGTGGTCTCCTCGCTTGTGAACAAGAGTCTGATCGTACAGATAGAGGATGGCGATTCAACAGAATCCTCGATGGATGCTCCACGGTTCCGGATGCTGGCGACGATCCAGGAGTTCGCGACGGAGCAACTCGAAGCAAGTGGTGAGGTCGAGGCTGTTCGTCAGTTGCATCTGGACTGGCTTATCGGATTCGCCGAAAAAGCGGAGCCGCAACTCACCGGCCCTGATCAGGCGCAATGGCTGGTGCGGCTTGACGCGGAACATGACAACATCCGCGCCGCGCTGACCTGGGCCCAGGCTCACTGCCACCAGGAGGGTATGCGCCTCGCCAGCATGCTTTGGCGTTAATGGGCCACACATGGGCTGCTCACCGAAGGCCACACATGGCTGTGCAGGTTCCTCGATTCACCCGCCCATGCCGAGGAAAGCGTCCGGGCAAAGGCGTTCAGCAGCCTGGGGAATCTCTCACTCGATCTTGGCGATTATCACGCTGCATCGGAAGCCTATTAGGAAGCCCTGGACGCCTGGGAACGGCTCGGACATACGCGGGGCATCGCCGACGCGCTAAACGGACAGGGGCTGGTGGACTGGTACCGGAGCGACTACGACTCAGCAAGGCGCCGTCATGAGCGGAGCCTGGAGTTGCGCCGGAGCATAGGCGACCGGTTCGGCCAGGGGAATTCGCTAACCAATCTGGGCAACGCGGTCAAGGATTCTGGCGATCCGGTCGCCGCCCGGGAACTGCATCAGCAGGCGCTGGCGATCCGGCAAAGCCTCGGCCATCGTGTTGGTGTAGGGTATTCCTACCTTAACCTCGGACAGGTCGCGCGTCGACTTGGGGACGTTGCCGAAGCTCGCGCCATGTTCAGCAAGTGCCTCGATACGTTTCAGGATATTGGGGACACGCTCGGTGTTGGCTATGCGCTTCACGGGCTCGGGCTGGCGGACATGCTTTCCGGTGATGCGCGGCAGGCTGGAGTCAACTTCCTCGGAGCCCTCCAGGTCCGGTTAGGGCTCGGGGATCGACGTGGAGTCGTGGAGAGCGTTGAAGGCATTGCGTCGTCGCCGCCTCGCTGGGCGAGCCATCGGTCGCTGCAACGCTCTTTGGCGCAACGAGCGCACTTCGGGAGCAGATCGGCGCGCCGTTGCCGGCGCCTGATCGGCCGCGCCATGAAAAGCTGGTCGAATCGGTTCGCCGGTCGTTGCCTCTGGCGGCGTTCTCCTCCAGCTGGAAGACAGGAGCCGGGCTGCCACTGCCGGAAGCGGCGGATTTGGCCGTGGCTACTGCCCGGGAGTTCACCTCGGCTCCGGAACAACCCACAGGCATGCTCAGCGGGCGTGAAGTTGAGGTGCTGCAGCTGGTTGCCGCAGGCATGACGAACGCCCAGGTTGCGGAACAGCTCTTCCTGAGTCGCCGCACCGTCGACGCCCACCTCCGCCGCATCTATGACAAACTCGACCTCACCTCGCGAGCTGAAGCGATTCGCTTTGCAATGGACGGCGGTTTCGCCTAAGCTCGTCCTCCCCAACCCCAATCAGGAACTCACGTCCATGCCTATGACGCGGTCTATGCCGGGTCATAGGCATGCCATGTCCAGCGGTTAGGTAAGGCGGTTCGGTAGGTCTACCGATGTGTAGAGTCGGCCCCGTGCCCAGAATATGAAGTGTGACAAGCGTCACACGACAGGCACAGCAACACGACGGACATCACAGGAGACACCAATGAACTCGCGAACACTTTCCACAGTAAACCGAAGCCTCGCGACACCGATGACACGACGATCCGCTCTTCGCGCCTTTGCAACTGCAGGTGTCGGCGCGGCAGCCTTGGCCGTCGGTGGCGCCGGCATGGTGGAGCGCCCCCAGGCTCGCTCCACCGACTCGCTGATCGTCAACACGGAAGGCGCCCGGCTGCGATCCGGCCCGGGACCGCCTACAGCATCCTGACCTCCCTGGTCAAGGGAACCGAGGTCCGCTACCTGGCCGACGGTGGTACCGCCAACGGCTATCGGTGGTACAAGGTGCGGGTGCTCGCCACTGGCAAGGAAGGCTTCATGGCCTCCAACCTGCTCTCCGCCCCCGGCGGCAGCACCGGCACCGATCCGGTGATCGTCGGCACCGCCGCGACCACCGCCTACGTGAATCTTCGGTCCGGTCCCTCGACGAGGCATCAAGTGCTGCGGGTAGTGGCCTCCGGTGCCGCCGTGCAGATCAGCAACACCGTCCAGAACGGGTACCGCTACGTCATCCACAACGGCCTGGCCGGCTGGATCGCCGACCAGTACCTCTCCTCAGGGGGAAGCCAGCCAAGCGGGGAGACGTTCACGACCACGTCGGCGCTCAACCTGCGGGCCGAGCCCAGCACATCGGCCAAGGTGCTGCTGGTGATGCCCTCGGGCGCCGTCGTCAAGGCCCTCTCCGGCACCGCCGCCGGCTGGCGCCAGGTCTCCTACAACGGCACCACCGGCTGGGCCGCCACCGCCTACCTGAATTAACGGTCCACTGTTGGGCTGGGGAGGGACATCCCTCTCCAGCCCAACGGGATTTCAACCGTTTCCACTTGGGATATCAGCTCACCGCGAGAACCTGGTATCGCGGTACCAATGACATCAATTGCTGGTCAAGAACCAGCGTCCATCCAGTCACCAATCATCCACTAGACAGGAAATATCATGCGCCACATCTTCAGCCAGGTACGCTCAGGATTTACGGTCCTGGGCCTGCTCAGCGTTTTCTTCATACTCTTTCCCCCCGGGGCAGCAGCCCAGGGCGGGCAAGGAACATTGAATATCAACAGCTATTCCTGTCCCCCGGATACAACCAGGTGACGGACTGCACCAAAATCGGTGGCGTGACGGTGCGCGTCAAGGCGGACGGTCAACCCGTCGCCGACGTAACGACCATTCCCGGATCCTCAGTGGATGTTGGAGTCCTTTCGGGCCCGGCGGTACAGCTTGAGGTCCTCGGCGGAATACCCACCGGCTCCGAGCTGGAGGATGCCGACCTGACCTTCGATGCTGCCCCCGGTGCAAACCCGGTGACATTGATATTCGGTGACAAGCAATCGGCTCCTGATCCCATCGACACCGATGGTGATGGCCTATCAGATGAACAGGAAGCTGAGCTCACAACTGATCCCAATAATCAGGACTCTGACGGTGACGATGTTCTCGACGGCGGCGAAGTAAACGCCGGTACGGATCCGCTGAAACCGAACACCGACGGGGATGGCTACATGGACAAGGAAGAACTGGATCTCCAATCTGATCCCCTGGGTCCGTCAAGCGTCCCAACAACGTCAGCGCCCAATTCGATCGCCGTCACGGTGTACAACTGCCCGCCTGGCTACGACGGCAAGGAGCTTTTCGACACCTGCACGGCCCCGGCGACTGGAATCGACTTCGCTCTTTCGCTCAATGCGAGCGAGTATGCGGTCCATGGGACAACAGACAGCGCCGGGACCGTTGCATTGACGGATCTCGGTCCCGGTGAGTACACGCTGCACGAGGATCTTGCAGATCTCGATACTGAGCTTCAGCGTTATACGGCATTCTGCTTCGGCGAACCGATCGCGGAGGGGGCTCCAGAGCCGCGTCAGGCGAACGCCTTCCCGCTGGAAAGCGGTGCCTATGGCTTTGAGCTCGGGGAAGACGAGGAAGTCTCCTGCACCGGGTTCAACCTTCCGGTCGAGGGCTAAGGCAAACCGGCCACGTCCTCGACAGCGACCACTGTTCCGGTGCAGGCTCTCCCGTCAACCGGGACCGAGACGGGGACTGGAACCGGATTTTCTGAATTGGCGATCGCCAGCACGGCTGCTGCGTTCCTGCTCCTCGGGGCTGGAGTAGCGTGGACCGCCCGGCGCCCGGGATAACTGCCCCGAGAGTGCATCGCTATTGACGCACTCTCGCTGTCCACTCCTGGCCACGACATGCCGTATGGGGAGGTACCATCATGAATGCAAAAAACCAGGATCTCATGCGCCGCTTTGTCGAGGAAATCATGAATAGCGGAAACACCGGGCTCATCGAGGAGCTGGTGAGCGAAGATCACGTCCTGCACGGTCCTGACGGCGATCTCTATGGGGAAGAAGGGATGCGGATCGCAGTCATGGAGTACCGCACCGGGTTTCCGGACCTGTGCATCAAGCCATACGACTTCGCCGCCGATGGCAGTTGGCTGACCTGTCGGTTCCTGCTTTGCGGTACGCACTCCGGCCCCTATCGTGGCGTCCCCGGCAGCGGCTCGCCGGTTGAGGTCATGGGGACAGTGGTAGACCGTATCGAGCACAACCGGCAGGTTGAAACCTGGATCAATATCGACGGTTTGGGTCTCGCTGAGCAGCTCGCGTCCGGTACCGCTACTCCAGAGCCGCTTTGATATCTGGAACCGCTTTTATGAGGAGAGTCCGGCACGCACATCGGTCGCGGGGCGCGTCCCAGCATCATGCTTCACGCAGACGCTAAATCTGCTGGAGAAAGAGACCCCGGGCACTGCGTACCCGGGGTCTACTTGCGATCAATAAGTCACTGACCAGATTTGTTAGCAAGCTCAGCGCGCAGGGCTGGGGGCACTGACCCCCTCTAAGAGGTCGTTCAGCTCGCTTGGAAGCTGGCTCTTGACGTCCCCCACCTCCCCGGCGGAGACCGCCTCCTTCAGCACCTGCCATACCGCGCGAGCCGCCTGGTCAGCCCTTGCGTCATCGAGACCGACGGCCCCACCGAACCGGGAAAGGAACTCGTCTGGCGACAGCTTCTTAATTTCGGTCTGGGTCGGGGCCAGAGTATTCTGCAGCTCCATCGGCAGCTGCATCGCCAGTTCTCTTGCCTCATGATCGTCGAGCCGCAACGCCAACGTCTCCAGGAAGGCCCGTGTGACCTTTTCTGTCTGCTCCCGGCCCATTCCGGTTTCATCCGAAACCTGATCCAGCATGTCATGCAGCTTCATACCTTTGCCTCCTCTGTAGTGTCGATTCGCGTGCTCCCGGCCATCAAATGGCGACGGCGATTAAGCCGAGCCACCAGAACAGGATGAAAAGAAGGAGGATGGCCGAGATGATCCCGAATGGATAGTATCCGTAGCCGTAGCGCCGATGGTACGGCCAGGTAGGAACCGCGAGCGCCCAAATCAGGATGAGTGCGATCAGGAGCCAGAAGAACATGGCGCCTCCTTATCGCGGATTGGTTTGAGGACTCAACTCCCTTCTCGAATCCCTTGAAAGCACTGGTATATTGCGTCCATTGTGATCCCCCTGATCACTGGTTTTGCTGCAAAGATGGCTGCAACTACTAGCGCAGAACCCAGGCATCGTCCCAGTCTGCCTGATACCGTAGGAGCAAGCGAGAGACCCCGCACCGGGTGCGAACCGGCCGGGGTGACGGTACCCACTGTGAAGGAGTGGACACATGACAACCCTATCAAACGGACCCAACCGCCAGAATAAGCCTGGTCTAACACACTACCGATCCCGGCTCATCGCCAGAGCAAAGACGTTGGTGGAAGATGAGGAATTCCGCGAGGCTATACGGCAATTCCGGGTTGAATGGAACACGAAATTCTATCGCTTCCCGATTCGCCCCGTCGAAACATCCGGAGAACTTCAATCCCAACTTGTTTCAGGCAAGGTTGAATTCTGCACCTTTCCGCAGGGACTCACGCCACGTCAGTTGGGATCAAGCGAAGAGCACGAAGCTCTCAAGGAGTGGGAAAACCAGATAACGGGCATGTGCACGCGTTTCTGGCCAGACAAGATTCACGGCGTTGATGGAAGGCCGGCCAGCACTCTGCGCCATCCACATCCAGCCTTCCTGTTTGTAACCGCATGCGTATTCTGCTACCCGCTCGGTGTCCAGAAACACGCTGATTGGTTCTTCGCCAACTTTGCCTCGACAGTGCAGATATTGCCTTATCAGCCGATGCTCATGGACCGATACGATAAATTGGCACTACATGGGGAAATGTTCTTCTGGAAAAGCATAGCGCGAGGCTTTGAAGGGTAGCGGGCTTGATGATGACGCTTTGTCGAAAGTGGAGCAGATTGCCACGCACTTTGGACGGGAATTTGTTGAAGTGGAGGGAGAGAATCTGGGGCTTGCCCATCATGACAATCCAGATTCCCCCAACTGGTTTCATTACATCCCGGTGAACTCAATGCTGAGCACGCAGGATTTCAAGAAAGCCACCACATCGATTGTCGAAGAGATCCGGATGAGAACCGGAACCAACAACCTCGACAAGTTGATTCGAGAATTCGCTGAAGGGCATTCGCAGGAGAAGGTGGCCAAGCTCTTAGGGATAAGCATCGACACCGTCCGCAAAGCCGTCGAAAAGTCTACCGACACAAGCCCCTAATCTTCATCCCTTGGTTTGTGTCTACACAAACCCAAGAGGGGAAGGTTCCCCACAAACCCAATAGTTTCGGCTCCGCATCTCCTGTCTACTGGTGTTACAGCGTTCTCATGCTGTCACGTCAGTAGACAGGAGATTTTGTCATGGCAACGATGGTTGAATCGGCACCTGGTACGTCGCGGGATGTAGCCATGAAGTGGCTGCGTCCTACTGAGTTCGCTCGCGCCACCGGGGTAAGCCGAGCGCAGGTTTATCGATGGATTTACTCGGGCCAGTTGAGGGCCAAGCAAGTGGGCCGTATTTGGTTGATCCCTGTCGAGGAGATTACCGAGTTTTTTGAGCGTGAGGCTGCATAGCGCCGGACCGATTTCGCTCGGCACGATCAATCACTGGTCGGGTCTCATGTATCGGAATCAAAGGAAATATCGGAGATGCTCGCCGAGCCGTCACCCGCGAGCACTCCAAGGACAGAACAATGAACACTGCACCTCCAGATTACCATAGAGAGTTCAATCTAACGCGACCGCTGGCAAATGAGTTTCTCGCCATGTCTCACTCCCAACTGTGGAAAGACATGCAGATTCTTTCGAACCTTCTTGATGTCCTCGGAGATCACGTCTCTCCTGACACGGGAGAGCCACCCGATCTGAGCTACTTGGATTGGTATCTCGATCGGGTGGCTGCGGCATGGGAGCGTCGTCGTGAGCGATATGAGCGTCGTGTAGACGACCGCTTTCTCCCGGTATGGCCAGACACTACAGACTACGAACGCATGCCAGCTCCGGCCGATGATCTCAAGACGCATATCCCGGTTGAGCAGTATCTCGCAGAACAACTGCCGGGGATTGAACTCAGGGCAGTTGGCAACCGCATCCGCTCGTTGTGCCCGTATCCGGATCACCACGAAGAAACTCCCTCCTTCACCATCTTCGAGGACAGCCACGCCTGGTGCTTTGGCTGCAACAGGGGCGGTGATCTCTTCCGGATCATCGGGCTTGTCGAGGGGCTTCCCCGGTTCAGGGATCAATTGGAACGGGCTGCGTCCTTCGCGCCGGTAGCACTTCGCTCATCAATAGTTCCCGAAAATGCTTCCTTCCCGGGCAATCCACATAGGGAAATGGGAAGGAAGGAACGATCGGGCATTGGTGGCTTTGCGCCGATCCGTGTGGTCAACGGGCAGGTGGCATCGTGACTCAGAGGGAAGCGGCTCCAGCACCTCCGCTCTTTGCCGCAATTCCACGTGACGACTTCATGAGATTGAAGGTGCCCCCCACGTCCTATCTGGTGGACGGCATCCTCGTCTCCGGTAGTACGACCCTCTTCTCCGCTCGGGAGAAAGCCGGCAAAGGTTTGATCCTGATCGACCTGGCCGTCTCCATCGCGAACGGCGAGCCCTTTCTCGATCGGTCAGTACTGGAAGGACCCGTGATCTCCATTGCCCTTGAGGAAAATGCTGCGACGCTGCAAGGCCGGATCGAGGCTCGCGACAAGGGGAACGGGGGGGTATCCACTCTACCTGGTACGGGCCGACGGGAGTGTCGAGGGTCAGGAGTTTCGCATCGATACCGAACGGGGCATCAGAGGGTTGATCGAGCTTACGGAGCAGATTCAACCCGTCTTGGTCATCATTGACCCGCTCCGGGAGGCTCACAGCGGACGCGAGAACGAGTCGGATGATATGGCGCCGCGTCTGCGTGCTTTGCGGTCTGCAGCGCACCAGACGAACACAGCGATTATCGTCTCCCACCATGCCGGCAAGATGTCGGGAACGTTTCGCGGATCGACCGCGATTCGTGCGTCCTTTGACGATGAACTGCTGTTCACACGCGAGGACAACGACACGGAAACTGATGTCCGAGGCGTGCTGAGAGCAGAGGGCCGCAACCTTCAGAAGGTGGTAG
>JAUJLY010000064.1 GCA_030447145.1 Thermomicrobiales bacterium | reverse complement strand
CGTGGTCGTCGATACGAGGCTGCTGGAGGTCACCGGGAACTTCGGTGCTGATGAAAGCGCCCTGATCCTCACCGGGTTGACGTCCGAGGACAAGACGTTTGCCCCGTACAAGATCGAGCTGGCCCGGCCAGACGGGACAGCCGAGACGATGACCATCATCGGTGTCATCGACAGCGAGATCAGCACACTGAGCGGGATCTTCGCATCCCAGCCGACGATCGATGCAACCTACGGGGAGACGGCAACGACGTCCTACTACGTCGCGCTGAGCAATCCGGACAATGCGACATCCGTCGCACAGGACATCGAGGCCTCCCTGATGCAGAACGGCGCACAGAGCGTGTCCATCCGGGACGAACTGAAGGATTCCCAGCAGCAGGAAGCCGGGTTCCTCTACCTCGTCCAGGGATTCATGGGGCTCGGGCTCTTCGTGGGTGTCGCCGCGGTCGGCGTCATCGCCTTCCGCTCGGTGGTGGAGCGGCGGCAGCAGATCGGCGTCCTGCGGGCACTCGGCTATCAGCGCAACATGGTTTCGCTCTCATTCATGATCGAGACCGCGTTCATCGTCGGTCTTGGTGTCCTCTCCGGTGTCGTCCTGGGTGTCGTGCTCTCGCGGAACCTCTTCACCTCGGACGCTGAAAGCAGCGGTGTTGCCTTCACGGTGCCGTGGACGCAGATCGGTGTCATGACGCTCGCGACGGTCACGATCGCACTGTTGACGACATGGATGCCCTCGCGGCAAGCATCCCGCATCGCTCCCGCCGAGGCGCTGCGATACGAGTAAGGGGAACGAGATTATTGGGGATGGCAACGTTGCCATCCCCAATCCGCGTAGATGACAATTCGCGTTATTGAATTCACCCCGCGCATGCCTGAGCCACAGGTTCCCTGAACCGGGCTCCCCCTTCCCCCCACGATTTCCCATCTCCAGAAAGGAAACGAGTGATGACTGTTCGAACGTCGGATACACCAACGAACAACCACCGCCGGGGGATCCTCGTTTTCCTGACAATCGCCTTCGCGCTCTCATGGCTCCCGTTCGTCCCCGTCCTCTTCGGCTCTGAGCCGGCTGGCGGAATGCTGATGCCGTTCGCGCCCGCCATCGCGGCGGTCGTGGTTCGGAAGTGGGTGACGCGCGAGGGATTCCGGGAATCCGGATTGCGCCCGAATCTCCAGCGATGGCGCTTCTACCTGATCGCCGCCGGCTGGCCGATCCTGACGACGCTCCTGAGCGTGCCGCTGGCAATCCTGTTCGGGGCGGCCCCGGACGGGTTCTCGATGCCATGGGGTGTCGAGGGTCCCGGCATGATGACCCTCCTGCTGTGGCTCGGCATCTCGGTTGTCGGTGCGCCGATCATCTTCGGCGAGGAGCTCGGCTGGCGCGGATACCTGCAGGTGCGGCTCTTCCCCGGCCGCCCCTGGCATGCCGCCGTCGCCACGGGACTCATTTGGGTCGCATGGCACTATCCATGGCTCCTGGTGACAGATCAGTTCCCCTACAACCGGTGGGTCAGCCTGATCTTCTTCACCGTCGCCGTAACCAACGCGTCGATCTTCTTCGGCTGGTTGCGCCTGCGCACCCGGGACGTGTGGTCGGCCAGCGTCGCGTACGGTGCCAACAACATGACCGAGGACACGTGGCACCGTGTGGCCTTCACCGGGGAGTCGGCGGGCAAGCCCACGCTGGCGTCCGACGCCGTCCTGATCCTCGCGGAAGTGCTCGTGCTGACCGGGACCGTGGTTGTCGACACGATGCTTCGGCGGGTATGGCCAACGCGATCTCGAGGCCGCCGAGGCGGATTGTCGCTCCAGCTCAACGCTGACGGCACGGGATCGCTGAGTGCGCACGATGCCGCGTAAGCTGGCAGGGGACACACTGCATCACGCCGATCCCTGCCAGTTCGCTTGAAGGTTCCTGCATGACTGCGTTACAGCCCGCCACGTTACTACGAGCCGAAGGAGCCATTCTTCTCGTTGCGGCAACAACGCTCTACGGGAGGGAGGATGGCTCCTGGCTGCTCTTCGCCCTCGCCTTCCTCCTGCCCGACCTCTCAATGATCGGGTATCTCGGCGGTCCCCGGATCGGAGCCTCAACGTACGATGTGGTGCATTCAACGGTATTGCCCGTGGTCCTGGCCCTGGTCGGCGTAGCGACGGATGGTTCGATCCTCACCGCCACCGCGCTCATCTGGCTCGCCCACATCGGCTTCGACCGGATGGTGGGCTATGGGCTCAAATACGCGGATGGGTTCAAGGAGACTCATCTCGGACGCATCCGACCATGCGTAGCACCGCCGGACTGACTCCGGTTACCAAAGTTCGTGAGCAGTGAAGGTGAAGCGAAGCGCCAGAAGACGCAGGCGCACCCTCTCCTCAGGCGCGATCCCGGCGTAGCTTGGCTCGAGCGTTACGCCGGAATCGCCATCTCAAGGCGAGATCCGGTTCCCGGGGCGCTCTCAATCTGCAGCGATCCTCCCAGCCGCTCGGCGCGCTCGCGCATGCTCTTCAGCCCAAGGTGACCCGAGTACAAGGCCGATGGATCGAAACCGGTCCCGTTGTCGGCAACGCTGAGGACGATCCGTCCCCTCTCGCGGCCAAGACGCACATGCACCTTCGATGCCTGCGCGTGCTTCGTGATGTTGTTAAGTGCTTCCTGGGCAATCCGGTAGACGGCTTCCTCGACTGAGTTCGCGGCACCAGCACTATGCTCGAACTCCGCAATGACCTCCAGCCCATGGCGTGTTCGCAGCGTCGCCACCTGCTTCTCCAGAGCAGCAACCAGCCCCTCTTGTTCCAGCGCCTCTGGTCTCAGCTCGAAGATGAGCGCCCGCATCTCGGTCAATCCGGCCTCAGCCAGCGAAAGGACATATTCGATTGGCGCGACGGCCTTGCCGGGATCGCTGTCGAGTAGCGTACGTGCGGTGCGGGCACCGAGCCCGATACCAAAGAGAGCCTGGGAGACCGAGTCGTGCAACTCTCGCGCCAATCGATGCCGTTCTTCCAGCGCGGCCTTGCCCTGGGCCTGCTCGTAAAGCCGTGCGTTCTCAATGGCCACAGCGGCATGGGTGGCAAAGGCCAGCGCGAGCTCAGCATCCCGCGATGTATAGGCGTCAATGTCACTGCTGTCGACAGCGAGCAATCCAATCACCTTATCCCTGAAGATGAGTGGCACGCCCATCCAGGAGGAGATGTAGATTGGCACCCCTCCTGTATCGTAGACAGCCTTCCTTTGGAATGCCTGGGCAAGCGGCGTCTCCGCTCGTACATCGGGGATGATGACCGGTTTCCCGCTCCGAATCACTTCCCAACTGTGCTCATTCTCATGGGACGGCCAAACCCAGACGAGGTCCGCCTGGTCCATTGGCCCCCGGTAATCCAGCAGGCGCAGCGTCATCTCGTTCTCAAGGAAGGAGATGGAGGCCGCGGTATGGGGCACAACCTGCTCAAACTGCTCCAGGACTACGCCAAGCAATGTCTCAAGCTCCAGCGTTGACGCGATGCTTGAGGAGACGTTGAGCACCGTAGCTAACTCATGCGTCCGCTCCTCGACACGTTGCTCCAGTTCCTGACGCGCCTGCACGCGGTCGGTCACGTCGATGACGATGCCTTCAATCGCTTGGATCTGGTTTCGCTCATCGCTCACGCCACGACCCTGCTCCAGAACCCACTTCTCCGCCCCGTCGGCTGTCGCGATCCGGTAGTTCATCCGAAAGGGTTGGTCAAGGTCTATGGCGTCCTGGACATCTCGCCACACTCGCTCCCTGTCTTCCGGATGAATCAGATCGGCATAGGAGACACGCGTGCTCGCGACAAGTCCAGCGGCACCGTAGCCGGTGAGATCCAGCGCCCCCTCGCTGATGAAATCCATTGGCCAGTCGGGACGGTTGAGACACCGATAGGCCATCCCCGGGAGATTGCTCAACAAGGTGCTGAGCGAACGCTGGCTCTCGCGCAACTCCGCCTCGGCGCGCTTTTGCTCCGAGATGTCACGGGCGATCGCCGAGGCCCCCGTTACCTCTCCCTCTCGATCACGCACAAGCGAGAAGGACATGGACACAGCAACATGCGTCTTGTCCTTTCTGATGAACTGGGTCTCGAAATGGTCGAGGCGCTCGCCTGCCGTCAGCCTGATCAGGACATCACGAAGCCTGGGGAGCTCTTCCAGAGGCATCAGCGGACGAATCGAGTGGCCAATCATTTCCTGAGCCGTGTAGCCATAGAGGTCTTCAGCACCCCGGTTCCAGGACGTTATGGTGCCATTACGTAACATGCCAACGATTGCATCATGCGTGGATTCGACGATGGCCGCGAGCCGGACCGAACGCTCCTCAACGCGCATCCGTCCGATGGCCGCACCCATCAGATCCGCCGCGGCCTTGAGGGCGTCTTGTTCAGGAGCCGAGAAATCACGCTCATGCGCGCTTTCGTCGAACCCGATGACCCCCCACCACGCGCCTTCCACGAAAATCGGGACGATCGCGAAGGACAAGGCACCCTCACCCTCGGTGCGCGATCGTTCGGAATCGGGAAGACTACGTACATGGCTCAACATCATCTCGCCACGCTCAAGAACGTCTATCCAGCGAGCCCGGCCAGCATTTTTTAGGGATACCTTCCTGTATGTTGGATTGTCGATCCTGGGCACCACTCCAGGTGCCACCCACTCGTGGGTGATCGTATTCCGCAATTCACCATCGTCGCCGACGTAGTTCTCGAACACGTAGGTGCGGCTTACCCGGGTCGCACGCGCCAATCGTTCCAGCACATCCTGGATGCTCTCCTCCCAACTTGTGCCTGCCCTCAGGAACCGCTCGGCTGCAAACCGCACGGCTTCCAGGATTGCATCCCGGCGCTTGAGATCTTCCTCCGCTTGCTTGCGGCTCGTGATGTCGGCGTGCGAGCCGACGAGGCGGAGAGGTCGACCTTCGCTATCGCGCGTGAGGATGCCCCGGGTGTACATCCATCGATACGAGCCATCCTTGTGCCGGAGGCGGTGGGTGTTTTCACAGTTATCCCGTTCACCGGCCACGTAGCCACGGATGGCACCGACCGCCACGTCGACGTCATCGGGATGCACACGTTGCTGCCACTCGTCGGTGCTGTTGCGGAACTCCTCGTCGGCGTAGCCGAGCATTGCCTTCCAACGAGGTGAGAAGTAGGCCTCGTCGGTGACGATATTCCAGTCCCAAAGTCCCTCATCCGTTGCCCGGATGACGAGTTCCAGCAGTTCAATACGTGCCCTGAGCTCATCATCTCGTGCGACGGTGGGGACGACCTCAGTGGCCGTGGACTCGAAGGTTTTCTTCATGACCAATCTTCCCTGCAGGAACATGTGATGGCTTGTTAGAGACGCGGAGCCGGTTGCACTTCTTTTGGAGAACCAGGTGCCTCCCGTGAGCCCAGCCCGAGTGAACGGGTAGGGACTTACCTTGGGCAATCCGGCAGCCCGACATATCGGAGCTCCAAAGCCCTGACCAGCCGTCGTGTCATTGGTAGAAGGCCGATCCAGGCGAATGCTCCGCCTTTTGACGGACTACCATAATCCGCCCAGATGCCGACCCAAACTTCCGCCAGTCGCCAGAGGTACTCCTGCCTGAATCCTCTCAAACTATATCAGAGGATTGGATGCAGACTAAGCCAATAACACTTAAGGACAACAGCCGTGAATGTTCTTTTTGCAGAGTACCTGATCGACAAAACAGTGCACGAGCGACACGAGGCAGCAGTGCACCAAGATTGTCTGCTTATCGCCAAGGCAACCCGCTCATCGTCCGCTCGCAGGGGGAGCGTGCCAGGGGCCGCGCACATCAGACGCCTGGGAAGGATGTTCCAAGCACTGGGCGGCTCAAGCACTCCCGTTGCGGTGAAGGCTGAGGGAGCTCGGCCGTGAGCACCGGCTGCTCACTCCCTCACCCTACATCTTCTGGCCCAACCGGGAAGAAGGAAAGAGGGAGGTCATGACAACCTCGACAGGGATCGCTTTGCGGCTCGAACTCTTTGTGGACAACATGGACAGCTCCATCGACTTCTATTGTCGCGTGCTCGGCTTCCACGTAGACAGACGAGAACCGGACTATGCCAGCCTGCGCTCCGGCAACGTGGTCCTTAGGCTTGGACCAATCTCGAAACTCCCGGAGGAAGACGGGTACTTCACCCGTGCCAGGCTCGCCAACGATCGCGGCGCTGGCGTTGAGATTGTGCTTGAGGTCGATGACGTTCTGGAGTTCCATGAGCGCTTCGGTGCCTCCGGGCATCCCGTGCTTCACGCCTTGCAGGCCCGTCCGTGGGCGTTAACTGACTTTCGAATCAACGACCCTGATGGCTATTATCTTCGCATTACCTCCCGAAACCAGGAAGTAGCCCCCGATCTGCAAGTGCATCAGGAATGAGTGTGGGATTCATACGGTGAGGGACATGAGTACACAAGAACGACGAGACCAGCAGACGAGCCGTCCGGCAATTCTCGTGGTAGACAGCGATGTCGCCGAGATTCGAAGGACCGCGCAGGCATTGGCACGCCGCTTCGGAGCCGACTACTCGATCCTGTCAGATCCCGCGGCATCTGAAGGACTTCAGGTGCTGTCAGATTTGGCCAGCAACGAAGCAGACGTTGCACTCGTGGCGGCCGCGTTGAGGATGACCGAGGGAGTGGGTATGTCCCCACTTGCCGGGACGTTTCCCTCGCCCATTGGCCCCTTGAGCGGCCGCCCCTGTTGCTGGAAACCAGTGTGCCGGGTGTCTTCGCCATCGGGGATGGACGTAGCGGCTCAGTGAAACGCGTGGTTTCCGCGGTGGGCGACGGAGGAGTTGCTGTTGGACTCGTTGACCAATACCTCGACCAGAATCATGAGCAATCCCTGGCGACACAGCAACTCGTCACAGCGCGGTAACGGAATATCGGCCCTGGGCAGGCTACCTGAGGAACCAGAACAATCGTCAAGCACTTTCCGCCGGCGGGATGAGACCATCCCGCATGGCTTGCAGCACTGCCTGCGTCCGGCTCTGGACCCCAAGCTTGGACAGAATGCTGCTGACGTGGGTCTTGACGGTCTTCTCACCGATCGTGAGATTCCGCGCGATCTCCTTGTTCGACTGCCCGTCGGCGAGCAGCCGCAAGACGTCAGTTTCACGATCCGTGAGCGCCTCCGGAGCTTCCGGCGCCCGAACCTCACGCATGAGTCGTGTGGCGGCCTCGGGGGCAAGCTGCACCTGGCCCGCGGCGGCGGCCTTGACGGAGCGCCGCAACTCCTCGGCGTTGGTGTCTTTCAGCAGGTATCCGATCGCACCGGCCCGGATGGCGCCGACAACGGATGCATCCTCCAGCACGCTGGTCAGCGCCACGACCTCGACCCCCGGCATCTCCCGGCGCATCGTTGAGATCGCCGTGAGACCGTCCATGACCGGCATCAGAAGGTCCATGAGCACGACGTCGGGGTGCAGCTCCTTCGCGAGCGCAACCGCCTCGGCCCCGTTGGTCGCCTCGCCAACGATGTCCAGCTCGTCGTCCAGCTCCAGGAACATGCGGAGCCCCTGACGAACCACACTATGATCGTCGGCAATGAGAATGCGGATTGTCATTGCGCCCTACTATCTTCTGACCACCACCCACTCAATGCGTACTCTCCCTGGCCGCATCCGCCGCTGATTCCCCAGCTCTTCGATGTCCCGACTCCACTATATACGGGAGACGGATTAATCGAAAAGGTTTGATGAACGCGGATACGCCGGAACGCTCCTATTCCCCGTTGATCAAGGCATCGACCTTTTGCTGCACGACGGCGGGATCGACCACCACAAACCAGAGCTCCTGTTGAAAAAGGTCATCCCAGTAGTATCCCTGTGCGGTGTCAGGAATCGTATCGATAACGAGAGCCTCGCCGCTGCAGGAGCCGCCATAGGTTGAAGCAAGTTCCAGGAGCATCGCCGGTGTGAGGTCGCTCTTGATGTGCGGTCCCAACGATCCCCATGCGGCCTGGGTAAGCTGCGTCACCGATGCACCCTGCAACTCGCGAAGCAGGCCGGCAAAGACCTACTGCTGTCGATGAATGCGCCCAAAGTCACCGTCTGGCCCGTAGCGGTACCGGGCATAGAGCACCGCCCGCGCACCATCCAGCCGCTGCTCCCCGGCCGGGTAATGGTTGCCGCCAATATCGAAGGCATACTCGTTGGTAACGGTCACACCGCCGAGAGCGTCGATGATCTGGGCGGCAGCCACAAAATCGATCAACCCGTAATGATCGATATCGATCCCAAGGAATCTCTCGACAGTCTCCGTAGCCAACGGCACGCCGCCCTCCATCAGCGCATGGTTGATCTTGGTGTAGCCGATTCCCGGAATCTCCACGCGTGTATCCCGGGGGATACTCAACATCCCGCACGCGCTGGCCACTGGATCCAGATGCAACACGACCATGATGTCGGACCGGACCCCGTCAATGACCTCGCCGGGCCGGGCGTCGGACCCAAGCAGCAGGATAGTGACGGGCTCCGAGGCAACATCCGCCTGGGCAGTGGCGACACCGGTTCCTGCCAGTAGCAATGCGAGCACAATCCCCAATGCACACATTGCGTACAGGGAACGACGATTAAAACGGTGCGACATGAATGCTCATCCTTGGCGGGAAGCGAATACCCGGTGTGTATGATCAGTATAGGTACCGGGCCCGCTCGCGACGCTACGTGTGACTAGCTACGACTAGATAGCATGCAATCGGCTCGGTGGAACAGATGTGCATACGGGAGTACGGGCATGACCGCTCTGGTCAGCAACCAGTAGTGCATCCCTCGCCAAATGCTCTCCGCTCAGGTAGAGTGGCAGATGGCGCTATTGCTCACCTGCGCGATTGCCCTCCCCTTCTGGCCGATGCTGATTCAACGTCTCCTGGAGCACCCCTTGTCCGCCCTGACCGCGAGCCAATCCGCCAACGCAACAGCGAAGCGGCCCCTGTGGCCGATGCTCAAACGGTTTTTCTCCTACTACCGTCCGCACCGACGCCTCTTCGCCATCGACTTCAGCTGCGCGGTGCTCTCCGGCGTGATGGAGCTGGCCTTCCCGATGGCGGTCAGCCTCTTCATCGATCGCCTGCTGCCGGAAGGCAACTGGGGCGTCATCACCCTGGCGGCGATCGCCCTGCTGGTCATCTACCTCGTCAATACCGGGCTAATGGTCATCGTCAATTACTGGGGCCACATGCTCGGCATCAATATCGAAACCGAGCTTCGCCGCAAGAGCTTCGATCACCTGCAGAAGCTCTCATTCCGGTTCTATGACAACCAAAAGACCGGGCACCTGGTCGCACGAGTGACCAAGGACCTGGAAGATATCGGCGAGGTGGCCCATCATGGGCCGGAAGACCTCTTCATCGCGATCATGACCTTCATCGGTGCCTTCGCCCTGATGTTCACGGTCAACTGGCAACTCGCCCTGATCACAGCCATCGTCGTCCCGATCACCGCCTGGGTGACGACCCGCTACGGGGGCCGAATGACCCGCACCTGGCGCGACCTCTTCGGGCGCGTCGGTGAGTTCAACGCCCGGATCGAGAACAACGTCGGCGGCATGCGCGTGGTCCAGGCATTCGCGAACGAGGACCATGAGCGCGAGCTTTTTGCCGAGGACAACCAGAACTACCGCCGCACCAAGCTGACCGCCTATCGCATCATGGCGGCGAGCATGTCCCTCAGCTACCTCAGCATGCGCGTGACGCAACTCGTGGTGATGCTCGCCGGCTCCTGGTTTGTGCTCAATGGCGACCTGAGCAATGGCGGCTTCGTTGGCTTCCTGCTGCTGGTGAACGTTTTCTTTCGTCCGGTCGAGAAGATCAATGCCGTGCTGGAGACCTACCCGAAGGGGATCACCGGCTTCCGCCGCTACACCGAGCTGCTCGATATTGAGCCAGACATTGTGGATGCGCCCGATGCGATTGATGTCGGAGACCTGAAGGGCGAGATCCGCTACGAGAACGTCACCTTTGGCTACAGCGACCATACCAAGGTGCTTCGCAACATCGATCTGACGATTCACGCCGGGGAGGCCGTCGCCTTCATCGGGCCATCTGGTGCCGGGAAGACGACGATCTCCTCGCTCCTCCCCCGGTTCTATGAGATCGATTCTGGCCGGATCACGATCGACGAGATCGACATCCGCGACATGACGCTGACCTCTCTCCGCCGCGAGATCGGCAATGTGCAGCAGGATGTCTTCCTCTTCGCCGGGACGTTCCGCGAGAATATTGCCTATGGTCGCCTCGGCGCGACCGAAGAGGAGATCCGGGAGGCTGCACGGCGCGCGCGACTGGATCGTGTTATCGACGCGCTGCCCAAGGGCCTCGATACGGTCATCGGCGAGCGCGGTGTCAAACTCTCCGGGGGCCAGAAGCAGCGGCTCTCGATCGCGCGGATGTTCATCAAGAATCCCCCGATCCTCATCCTAGAAGAGGCGACCTACGAGCTCGATACCGCCCCC
>JAUJLY010000063.1 GCA_030447145.1 Thermomicrobiales bacterium | reverse complement strand
CGAGATGGACGCTCGCCAGTCCGAGTGGACGCCGGAGAGGTAATTGGACGACGCGAACTGCCTCCGTTCAGGCCGGTTATGCCACTGCCCGGCGTCGGGCGGACACCCTACGGGGATCCGCCCCTACACCTACTGAGACGCTTTCCGCGGTGTAGGGGCGGTACCTGCGAAGCAGTGTCCGCCCGATTAACTGCCAAAAGGCGTACATGCGGGGCTTATGCCCGCTCCAAAGCCGTCATGATCGCGCGGCGGGCGAGATTACAGGCCACCTTCGCCCGGTATGCAGCCGGAGCATGGAGATCGTCCAGCGGCTCGACACCTTCGACGGCGTGCGAGGCTGCTTCCTTGACTGCCTCGGCTGTCGGTTGCTGACCGGCAAGCGCTTCCTCGGCTGCCGTTGCGCGGTAGGCGACATCGCCCACACCCGTTAGACTAAGCTTCAGCGAACCAACCGAACCGTTCGCAGCCAGCGTCACGACTGCGCCGACACCCACGATCGCGTATCCCGAGGCGGGATTGGCGAGCTTCTGATAGCTCATCCCGCGGGTCACATCCAGAATCGGAATCCTGATCGATGTCAGGAGCTCATTCTCAGCCAGGGCCGAGGTCATGAAACCCTGGAAGAACTCCGTAACCGGAATTTCCCGCTCGCCATCGGGACTGGTCGCGGCCACTGTCGCTTCCAGTGCAAGCACACCAGCGGGATAATCCGCTGCGGGATCGGCATGCGCCAGCACGCCGCCGATGGTGCCACGATTGCGCACTTGCTGGTCACCTACCACGCGGGCGGCCTCCGCGAGAAGGGGAGCATGCTTCGCGATCAGCGGATCAGTCTCCAGGTCGTGATGGGTTGTCAGGGCACCGATCACGAGCGTGTCACCATCCAGCCGAACACCCCGCAGATCAGCGATCTCGCTGATGTCGATCAACGTTCCCGGCTGAGCGAGGCGGAGCTTCATCACCGGGAGCAGGCTCTGGCCACCAGCAAGGAGCTTGGGCTCTTCCTCCGAGGCGAGAAACGCCAATGCTTCATTGACGGTCGACGCCCGTCGATACGCGAAGGGATACGGGTGCATCAGGATCTCCTTCTCAAAATAGATGTGGCCATGTTCGTCTGACAGCAAAGCCGATTTCAGGGACCCTAGTCGCCAGATTGGATAGGCTGTGGTTTGTCACCCCGGCCGATGCGCTCGGCCGCGCTCTGGACCGACTTCACAATGGAGTTGTAGCCAGTACAGCGGCAGATGTTGCCCTCAATGCCATGGCGAACAGTCTCGTCGTCGGGATCAGGATGCTCGTTCAGCAGGGCCAGCGATGAGAGAATCATGCCCGGAGTGCAATAGCCACACTGAAGGCCATGCTCCTCCCAGAAGGCTTGCTGAATCGGGTGAAGCTGGCCGGGAGGGGCGATGCCCTCGATGGTAGTGACGTTATGGCCCTCGGCCTGAACGGCGAGCACCATGCAGCTCTTGACGGCCTTGCCGTCAAGCAGCACGGTGCAGGCGCCGCACTGGCCGGTCTCGCAGCCGATATGCGTACCGGTGAGCCTCAACTCATTCCGCAGCATATGCACGAGCAGGGTACGGGGCTCGACCTCGACGGTTTTGGGTTCGCCGTTGACCGTCGTCGAGACGGTCGTCTTCTGCGTTTCTGACACCGGGTTTCCTCCAGTTGCCTTTGTGATCTAGCGCGTGACGGTGGTTTCCAGTGATTCGAAGAACTTGCCGACGATCATCTTCGCCGCTGGCTGGATGACGCGGCTGCCAATGCGGGCAAGTGTGCCGCGGACGTTGGCATCCCCAGCATATTTGACGATCGTGCCGCCTTCGCCATCATCCTCGAAGGTGAGCTTGCCTTCGCCGCCGAGCTGTCCCTGCGGTCCCTTACCCTCGATGTGCATTGTGAAGCTTTCGGGACGGTTCTGGTCGGTGATCTTCACCTTTCCGTCGTACTTGCCCTTGATCATCGCGACGCCGATCGTCATGGTCGCGATGTACTCGTTCTCTCCAACTTCCTCGAGCTTCTCGCAACCGGGAAGGGCACCCTTCAGTACCTCCGGATCGAGCATCGCATCATAGACCTGCTCCCGCGGAGCAGCAATCTTCTGTTCACCCGTAATCTGCATGAGCCGATCTCTCCTTTTCTGCCGGTATGCTATCCGATTCAGCTTGCCTGCGAAAGCGTCTTCTCTATGTCGTTCCTCTATTGTCATTCCGATGGAGGGAATGGGCATACGCGCTCCATGTCTTCCCATGGAATATGGACTTGCACAACCACTCAGGACTTCTCCGTCAGCCCATAATGAGCGGCTTGTCCGCACTGCGGGCTTGCGGGTCATTCATCGATGCGCCACGAGGGAGCGGTACTTCTCCATGCAGGAGTGGGTCATCTGTCTCCCGCATCCACCGCTCGAGGCGCGCCCGAAGCTCGGTCTGGATCAAGGCCACCTCAGGGTTGCCGGCGAGATTGACCCGTTGTATCGGATCGAAGATCAGGTCGTAGAGCTGCTCGGCATCAATGTGACGTTGCTCCCAGTTGCGTTGCAGCCAGAGGTCACGGCTGGGGCTCTCGTCTACATTGGCCAGGACGGGGAACTCATGAGCACCAAAGCGACGGATGTAAAGCCACCTCGAGGTTCGCACCGCACGCTGCGGCTCGTATGCGGCGTGGAAGGTTACCTCAGCATGAATCTCGTCCCGGATCTGCGATTGCTCACCCCGGATCAGTGGGAGTAGCGATCTGCCCTGTACCAATGTCGGGGAGGGAAGATTCAGTATCTCGCAGAGTGTCGGGTAGAGATTAAGGTGTGAGACTAGCGCATCAACAACTCGTCCCCCAGTGAAGCCTTGCGGACCCCGCATGATGAGCATGACGCCGATGCCGTGATCCGTCAGGTTGGATTTCATGCCAGGGAAGGTAAGGCCGTGATCGGTTGTGCAGATGACCAGCGTGGAACTTGCCAGACCCGCGCGGTCGATCGCATCCAGCACGATGCCAACCCCTCGGTCGAGTTCTCGTGCGCTCTCAAGGTAATCGGCCATGTCCCCTCTCGTCTCCGGTGTGTTCGGGATCGGGGCGGGAGGGAGGACGTATCTCGTATCCGTGTCGTTCGCAGCGTGGAAGGGGCGGTGGGTCTCCTCAAAACCGACATCCAGGAAGAGGGGCGTACCGTCGCCGGCGTGATCCTCGATGACGGAGGTGGCAATCGGAGCGACGTCGGCGACCGCCAGCGATGCAGGACGGAGATCATGGGTGTACCCCAGCTCCGCCTGGTCTCCCTCCGTCAGGTGCTGCATCCCGGTGAGCACGGTACGGTAGCCTACATCCTTGAGCCAGTGTGCCAGGTGGCGTGACGGGTCGGCAAGGCGGAAGCCGCGATGTGCGAGACCGATCATGCCCGCCTGATGCGGTGTCTCTCCTGTCAGGAGCGCTGCCCGGCTTGGGGAGCAGGTTGGGGCAGCAGAGAACGCTTGGCGGAAGAGGACGCCCTCCTCGGCAAGACGCTGAATACGCGGAGTCTCGACGGCATATCCGTAAGGCTGCACATAGCGACCGGTGTCGTGCGAGTGCAGATAGACGATGTTTAGACCGGTCATCGAAGACATGCACGCCGCTCCTGACATACGACCATCCGGAACCTCACCAGCTCGCGTGTCGCACGATCTGGACCGGGGCACCGCTTCACGTTGTACCGGACCCGGGGTGCCCGTATACTCACGTTACTTCCTGCCAACTGGCGGAAAACCTGGTCGCGCAACGGCGCGTGACATCCCTTGGTCGTGTTTTGGCGATCAGGGCACCGGCAATGCCTGTCGGGCGGTGAAAGTACGGGAGCCTACCAGCAAGGCGGGCTTCGTGGGTCCTCGAGATGATGTGTCACAGAACAAGGAGAACCTCGTAGATGTACCATCCAGTCCAGAAACGTTCCCAGGCAGCAGTGGTGGAGTCGCTCGCGCACGATGTCCTTACCGGACGTCTGACTCGGCGCGATGCGATTGTCCTCGGCGCTGCCCTTGGTCTTTCCGTTCCCGCGATGATGGCACTCGGTGCCGTGGGCAACGCTCCACTCCGGGCAAGTGCTCAGGAGGCATCGCCGGTAGCCAGGACCGGCGGCACGCTGCGCGTGGGTCTCTCGGCGGATCCGGCGGAGTTGGACCCTCACAAAACCTCGCTCACGGCCGCCTGGCACGTGCTTGAGCACATCTATGAGGGGCTCGTAACGACAAACGCGGCGCTGGAGCCGGTACCAGTCCTGGCTGAGGAGTGGGAAATCTCCGAGGACGGTCTGACCTACACCTTCAAGCTGCGACAGGGCGTCACCTTCCACAATGGACGCGAGTTCGTTGCCGACGATGTGAAGTACAGCTATGAGCGTATTCTCGATCCGGAAACGGCTTCGCCGAACGTCTCGGAGCTCGGCTCGATCGAGACGATCGAGGTGGTAGATCCTTCGACCGTGATCATTACGCTCAGCGCGCCGGACTCCTCATTCCTGGCCAAGTTGATGGGGACGTCCATCGCCATCGTGCCGAAGGAGGAGGTCGAGGCAAACGGTGACCTGATGCAGGTTGCGGTTGGTACGGGCCCGTTCCAGTTTGTTGAGTACGTTCCCAACTCGGTTGTCACACTGGAGCGGTACCCCGATTACTGGGAAGAGGGCAAGCCCTACCTCGATGGCCTGGAAATGCAGATTGTTCCGGATAATACCTCCCGGACGACCGCGCTGGTGACGGGTACCGTCGATTTCATCGAGTACGCGCCGGTGCAGGATCTACCGATCTTTGAGAGTGACGAGACGATCAAGGTAGCCGGCGACCAGAACACCAATATTCGGTACATGGCGATCAATGTCTCCCGCGAGCCGTTTACGGATGTGAGGGTGCGCCAGGCTATCGCCATGGTGATCGATCGTGGTCCCATCATCGATTCGGCGGTGTTTGGCGCCGGTACGGCCACGAACATCCTCTTCCCCGAATCCTACTGGGCCGGGTTCCCCTCCGAGATCCCGGAGCCGGACATCGAGGGCGCGAAGCAGTTGTTGGCTGAAGCGGGATATCCCGACGGTTTCAAGACGAGCATCCTCTCCTGGGCACAGTACGCATTCCTCTCGAATGCCGCCATCGTTATCCAGGAGCAACTGAAGCAGATCGGCATCGAGGCGGAACTCGAGCTCCAGGAGAACGCAATCTATCTGGAAAACTACTTCGCCGGCAACTTCGATCTCTCTGTCACCGGCACCAGCGCCTATGTCGACCCGAACGATGTCGTGTTGGCTAACTTCGGTACCGGTGAGTCGAATAATGGCATCGGCTACAGCAATCCCGAGATGGATGAGCTGATCGCGCAGGCGATGGAGGAGACAGACCAGGCGGAGCGGGCCAAGATCTACAGGCGGATCCAGGAGATCATTCTCGAGGATGTCGTCTGGGTCAACCTCTTCATTGCCAATCAGTACGAGGCGATGAAGGAGTACGTGATGGGCTATGAGCACATCCCGACTGGATCGAACAGGTCCTTCCAGGACGTTTGGCTCGACCAGTAGCATGGTTGGACGGGAGGCCCAGGCATGTCTGGGCCTCCCGTCGCGAGCCATGCGATCGCTATGCTTTCCGTAGTAAAGTATTAGGCAACATTCGGAACCGGTATGCTCTACGGAAAGAGAACTCAATGTACCCCGATCGGCAGATGCCCGCCTCCCTTCTTTCATTACAGTTGAATCGCCGTACCACATTGCTGGCCGCAGCTGCTGCCATCGCTGGAGGTGGTGGTGCTACTTCTGTCACCGCGCAGGACGGAACCCCTCAGGTGTCAGTCGATGCCACTCCCGAGGGGCAACCTGGCGGCGTGCTTCGCGTTGGCGTCCAGGGCGATCCAACGGAACTGGATCCCCATCTGGTCGTACTGGACGCCGCATCGCTGATTACCGACCTCGTCTATGAGGGGCTTGTGCATGAGGATCCCTCGCTCGTGCCGCAACCATTGCTGGCCGAATCCTGGGAGATCTCTGAGGACGGCACCACTTACACCTTTGCGCTGCGCCAAGGGGTAACCTTCCACAATGGTCGCGCACTGGTGGCGGATGATGTTGTCTACAGCATCGAGCGGGTCATGGATCCGGAGACAGCCTCTCCCTGGGTCAGTTACACCGATACCATTCAGGAAGTGGAGGCGCCCGACCAAAAGACCGTCGTCTTTACCCTGTCTGCGCCGGACGCGTCGTTTCTCGCCAAGCTCTGCCGCCGGGGCCTGACGGTGGTTCCCCGGGAAGAGGTCGAGGCCAACGGGGACCTGAAGCAAGTGATGGTTGGTACCGGGCCCTTCACCTTTTCTGAGTACATCCCCAATTCCGGGATAACGCTTGGAAAGAACGAAAACTACTGGATGGAAGGCCGTCCGTACCTGGATGGCCTGGAGATCCAGATTATTCCCGAGGATACGTCGCGCACGACGGCGCTCGTCTCCGGTACCGTGGATTTCATCGAGGCGGTGCCGCACAAAGACGTCCTGACCATGCAGATGTCGGAGCAGCTTGCGTTGGCTGGTGATCAGGCGACGAACCTCCGGTGGATTGTGTTCAACGTTCGGAATGAGCCGTTCAATAACAAGAAACTGCGTCAGACGATCGCGAGCGGCATCCAGCGCCAGCCGATCATCGACGCGGCGGTATTCGGGTACGGAACGCCGCTCTACGGTATGTATCCATCCGATTACTGGGCCGGGTATGAGGGCGAGATCCCGGCCCCTGATCCTGAGGGCGCGGCGGAGGCGATAAGCCAGGCGGCACTGCCTGAGAACTTCCAGCCGGGAATCCTCACCTGGGGCGAGTACGACTTCCTGGCCAACACCTCGGTGGTGGTGCAGGAGCAGCTCCGCGAGATGGGGATCGACAGCGAGATCGACCCTCAGGAGAACGCCATCTATCTTGAGCGATACTTCGGCGGGGATTTTGATATTGCGGTCATGGGTGCCGGTGGCTATATCGACCCGAACGACTTCATGCAGCAGTCATTGGGCACAGATGGTCCCGCGAACGCGGCCGGGTACTCCAACGAGGAGCTCGACGAGCTGATGAAGGAGGGGTTGCTGGAGCAGGATCGGGAGAAGCGCAAGGAGATTTACCAGCGGGCCCAGGAGATCATCATTGAGGATGCGCCGTGGATCATGCTCTACACCTCGAACACCTTTGAAGGAATGCGGGCGAACGTGAAGGGCTTCACGCATAGCTTGAGTGGCAGCTTCTATTCCCTGCGCGAAACCTGGATCGAGCAGTAAGGCCCATCCGGAGCGAATTCAGAGCATCCAGCGCGAAGCGTGCTCTGTATTGCCCCCCGTTAGCTTGTGCGATTGAGGTAGCGACAGGATTTCCATTCGCATAAGCTTCGCATGGGGTTCACCATAGGCGAGTGCTCAGCGATCAGGTGGATGCGGCCCAGTGTTTCGCTCCCAATGACGCGTTGGGGGGCTGTCCTGCTGGTCCTTTCCGGAGTTTGCCGCTATGCGTGCATGCGGGGTGATCAGAACAGCCATAGTGGGGAATAACTGAACTGGATCGGACAGGTCAATGCTGAAATACATTCTTAGGCGCATACTGCTGCTGATCCCGATCCTCTTTGGCGTCTCGCTAGTGACATTCCTTATCGTGCGCTCGATTCCCGGAGACCCGGTCCGGGTGCTCCTGGGTGCTGACGCGCGCTCAACCCCTGAACAGATCGCGAACATCCGGCGCTCCTATGGGTTGGACCAGCCATTGCCAGTCCAGTACCTGAAGTGGCTCGGCCACGTCCTGACCGGGGATCTCGGGCAATCGCTGCGAACCGGTCGCCCGCTGACACAGGAACTCTCCATGCGCCTTCCCGTAACCATCCAGTTGGCGTCCTTTGCAGCGGTCCTCGGCATGATCCCGGCACTGCTCTTTGGGGTGCTGGCCGCGGTCAAACGCAACTCCAGGCTCGACTGGATGACAACGCTGACCGCGCTGGCAGGTATCTCGGTCCCGAATTTCTTCCTTGCCACATTGCTGGTGCTGCTTTTCTCATACAAGCTGCGGTGGTTGCCGAACGTTGGGTACAAATCGTTCTCTGATGCACCCCTCGACAACCTGCAATTGATGATCCTGCCGGCGGCCAGCTTGGCGCTTCCCTTTATGGCTGTCCTCATGCGATTTACCCGGTCGGCTGTGCTTGAGGTGCTTGGGCAGGATTACGTTCGGGTGGCCCGCGCGAAGGGTGTTGCCCAGAGCAGGGTGATCCTCCGTCACGTGCTGCCGAATGCTGGCATCCCGGTCCTTACCATTGCCGGGATTCAGGTCGCCTCCCTGTTGGGCGGGACCGTGATCGTCGAGCAAATCTTTGCGTTGCCGGGCGTGGGCCGCTATATCTACGAGGCGATCTCGAACCGGGATTATCCTGTAGTCCAGAGCGTGACGCTGGTGATGGCCGCTATTTTCGTGCTCGTGAGCCTGATCGTGGACGTGCTGTATGCAGTTCTCGATCCGCGGCTGCGGAATCGTTAGCGACGTGCGAGTTCCGGAGGGATTGGTGTCTCCATGAGTGTGGTGAATACGTCCTCGACATCAGACATCACCCAGGACGGTGCGCTGGCGGGAGCGGCGGAGCCGGGGACAACGCGGGCACCTGGACGCCGGCCATGGTGGCATACGCTCTTCCGGCAAAAACTGGCCCTCACGGGCGCCAGCATCGTCGGTTTCTTTGCGTTGGTGGCCCTCTTTGGGCCCCTGTTCGCGCCCTATGGACCGACCGAGCAGTTTTCACAACTTCGCCTCACTGGCCCGTCCCAGAACAACCCCTTTGGAAGTGACGAATTCGGCAGGGACATCCTGACCCGGTTGCTCTATGGCGCGCGGATCTCCTTCCAGGTCGGCGTCATCGCCGTGGGCATCTCGGCGGCGATCGGTGTGGTGCTCGGTCTGGTCGCCGGGTACTTTGGTGGTTGGATCGACAACATCGTCTCGCTGCTGATGGACGTGCTCTTCGCGTTCCCGACGATCCTTCTCGCAATTGCACTTATGGCGATGCTTGGCAATTCGCTGGGCAACGTGATGATCGCGATCGGCCTCGTCAACGCGCCCACCTTCATGCGAGTCGTTCGCGGGTCAGTGCTCTCCGTTCGCCAGATGACCTATATCGAATCCGCGGTTTCAGTCGGGGCGTCCACGGGGACAATCTTGCGCCGTCATGTCTTCCCCAATATCACGGCGCCACTCATCGTGCATGCATCGCTCAACTTTGCTACGGCTGTGCTTGCCGAGGCCTCACTCGCCTATCTTGGGCTGGGCAACAAGCCTCCCTCCCCCTCGTGGGGATCGATGGTATCGAGTTCCTACGGATTTCTCCAGTTGGCACCGTGGGCCGCGATCGCACCTGGCCTGGCCATCGGAATCACGGTGCTCGGATTCAACCTGCTCGGAGACGGGCTGCGCGACGCATTGGACCCACGGCTCCGGAACCTGAGCTAGCTCCGATTGCTTCCTGCTTGTTAGAGGCCAACAGCCACCGTCGAATCCTATCCCGAACTGCATGGTTCGCTGGATGGAGTCTCCTCCAATACCTAGCTTTCTGGACAGCCATACTCAGAGACTCCGGGATGTCGACAAACTCGTGGCACTCACTGTGCTTAACCCCCTGTGTGACGTCACTTCGACGTGGAAACCGCACCACTTGCCACATCAGGGAGAGATACAAATGAAGCAGGAAAACCCGCAGCAGGCATACTTCCGCGTAACCGACAGCGTTCCTGAGCAGACTTGGTACTGGCTCGCTATCGCCTCCATTCTTGCATCGGCCGGATTCAAGATGGCGAACAAGGACCACTGGGCCCTCTTCGTAGGCCAGTGGCCACCGACGTTCATCCTCTTCGCGCTTTTCCACCGCATGCTTCGGCCAAGCGGATCCTAGTCCTCATCACATCAAACGCCCTGCCAGACATCTGGTAGGGCGTTTGAGTTTAAGTCCCATATTGCACTAGATAGCACGGTCATGGTGGCACGCCACTGTGCGAATGAGTCGTTTGGTAGTCCCACAACGCAGTCTTGGCAGACGAGTGATGTAGCGCGATTGCGCCGGCGGGATCCCGGCGATCGGAGGTTCCCACTGCAGAGGAGAGTCGGGGCAGAAGGCTTACGCTGAGCCGTGCTGTGCGCGACCAAAGCGACCGAAGAAGCTGGCCATACGCTCACCGCCCTTGAATATCTGGCGCGGTGGGAGCCCGGTGGCACGTTCTGTTCCCCTTACGAGGAAGGCCAGCAGGGCCACCATCAGGATCATCGTCAGGGTCGTCGATGTAGGCACCTGCACGGCCTGGAACTGGGCCAAGTCGCGGTTGAACTCAGTCGTGCCGCTGGGGCTTGTGTCGATCCATGAGGCGAGGAGGAACTAAACGAATACAGAACAGGTCTTCATGCGCGAACTGAAGAGAGGGGGCACTCTCAGGACAACCGGGAGCTCATCGTCTG